>JAEOTS010000109.1 GCA_016839745.1 Promethearchaeota archaeon | reverse complement strand
TAGCCAATTCAATTAAAGCTCTGGTGTCGCATGGTCGAGCAATAAGTCCTACTTTCTCTTCCATTGCTCCATTAACAGATTTATGTAAGAATTTTGCTGCCGAATCAGTTCTGGCATAGCCATATGAAATCAGATTGGTTAATGGAAAGCTAGTTATATCTTCTGCTTTTTCATATAATTGTGGGGATACAGTAAATCGATCTTCTTGATTGGTCTTTTTATCTATCCTTGTTTGTGCCCCAATTATTTTATCTACTATTTTTTCCTTTAGTAAGCTAGTAAGTAAATGTGGAAAATCCTCAATCTTTATAAGATATTCTGCCATTGCATCCATGTCATTTCCAACTCAAATTTATTCTATAAAATTTTTTATAAATTGATTTACTAAAAACTTTTCCAATGAATTTTTTTTTATTAGATTTTTAAAAATATAAATTATTTTTTTATGTGTCCTATGGTGCTCCCATTTCCTCAGCTGAGTTCTCATTTTTTTAACTCAGCGTCATTAGTTAACACATTAATTTTTAAGCCTTAGCTTTTTCTTTGGCTTTTTCTTTTTTTGGTGCGCCGCCTTTAGAACGTAAAGGACTTGGACCTAGTTTCCGGATTAATTTATCGAATTCAGTTGCTACTTTCTGGAACTTTGAACCTTCTGCAGAACTGCAAAATACCATTTTTATTCTTTTCGGATTTATTCCTATAGCTTTAGCAATTTCATCCAGATATTCGACTAAACGATAAGCAAAATAATTACCCGTCTCGTAATCACATTCTCCTGGATATCATCCAACAATTAAAACGCCATCAGCACCTCTACCAAAAGCTCTCATTACTAGATCTGCTCCTACTCTTCCCGTGCAAGGAACTAAAACTGTTCTTAGGGATGTTGGATATTGTGCTCGAATAGTTCCTGCCATATCTGCGCCCCCATATCCTCATTTTAAACATAAAAATGCTAATATTTTTATATCATTATCTGTCATTAAATATCACCTCTCTAATCCTCAATAGGTAATAATTCATCAATATAAGCAACGTATTGATTATCTTTATAATGGGCTAATTCTATAGCTTTTGATGGACATGATGCTTCGCAAATTCCACATCCTCTGCAGCTAATAATGTCAACTTGAATTAATCCATTTTCATTAACCGAAATCGCGCCATAAGGACATGCTTCAATGCATTTATAACATTTAGCACATCGTTCCTCTATGGGCTGAGCACGGATTAATTCCATCGTATATTGCTCATGTTTCATTGGTATGTTCGCTGTAGAAGCAGCACCTTTCGCCTGACTAACTGTGAGATCTATAGATTTTTGACCCTGACAAGAACCTGCTAAATATATACCTGGTACCTTTGTATTAATTGGATCGAGTCGTGGGTGGACTTCTTTTAAAAATCCATCTGGAGTCTTTTCTATATTCATTACCGAAGCTATTTCATTTGTACCCTGAGAAGGTAATGAAGCTGAAGAAAGGATCACCATTTCAAATTCCATTTCTACAACAGAATCCGTACCTACTGGCTCAAATTGCACTTTCAGATTCTTTGTTATAGGATCTTCTTCGATTTTCCCTATTAAGCCTTTAATAAAGAGAATTCCCGCATCTCTAGCCCTTCTGTAATATTCTTCATACATTTTTCCACCGCATCTCATATCTATATAACTGACTAAAATCTCAGAATCTGGATATTCAGACATTATTAATTTTGAATTTTTAACAGATAGATTACAACATACAACGCTACAATACTCGTGTGTCTTTAAATCTCTAGATCCTACACAATTTATAAATAAGATTCTTTTAGGACGTTTTCTATCCGAAGGCCTCTTTAGATGACCGTAAGTAGGTCCATTTGGGGCAAGTATTCTTTCTAATTGTATTTGAGTAATTACGTTGTCGTATATTCCATATCCATAATCATCTCCTTGATATAGATCCCACCCTGTAGCAACTATTATTGTTCCTATTTCTAATTCTACAATTTCATCTGTTTGACTAAAGTCTATTGCTTCCGTATCACAAGCATCCACGCATGCGAAGCATTCAACACAAGAATCTCTTTCAATATTTGAGATAGCAGGAACTGCTTGGGCAAATGCAATATCTATACATTTTCGTGCAGATAGATACTCATCAAAGTAATTTGGCAGGTATATCGGACATACTTCGGTACAAGATCCGCATCCGGTACACTTACTCTCATTAACAAAACGCGCTTTTCTCTTTACTTTAACCCTAAAATTACCGATATATCCCTCGACATTAACTACTTCACTATAAGATAAAATTTCAATATTTTTATGTCTATCAGCTTCAAGCATTTTTGGACCAAGAATTCAAATACTACAATCATCTGTAGGAAATGTTCTGTCAAGTTGAGACATTCTTCCTCCAATTGTAGTTTTCTTTTCGACTAAAAATACTTTATAACCCGCGTCACCTAAATCAATAGCTGCACTTAATCCAGCTATCCCTCCTCCAATGACTAGAGCAGTTGGGTTTATTGGAACAGTTTTTGTAGGAATATCTTCTAATAATTGTGCTCTTGAGATTCCTGCTTTTATTAATTCAATTGCCTTGAATGTTGCCTTATCTCGAATTTCTCTTGCCTGATGAACATAACTACAATGTTCTCTAATATTTGAGAATTCTAAATATCTCTGTGGTATACCTGCTTCTTTTAAAATACCATGAAAAACTGGTTCATGTGTCAAAGGAGTTCAAGCAGCAACAACAATACGGTTAAAACCCTTTTCTTCAATTTGTTCCTTAATATATTCGGCACCACCAGAAGTACACATGTTTAAATATTCATAAGCATATACATTAGGTAATTTATCGATTTCCTCTACAATTTTTGGAACATCCAAAATACCCGCTATATTAACACCTCAACGGCACACAAATGCGCCAACAATTGGCAATTCATCGTTTTGACTTCCCTTGGTCTGATTTTCAGACAATTTTTACACCTCTCTTTATATATCCTCCTAATTTTTTAAGAATATATTTAGTGAGTTCGATTTTTAAATAGTATAAAAACAATAATTTATGATCTTTTTAATAGTTCTTCTTATTAAAATTACATTATTATTAAAGATCGTTCAATACTTTTAAAAAACTGATTAATAGCTTTATCAAAAAATTAATCCAATGACAAAAATGAAAAACTTCTTGAGTCTTGATAAAAAATTATCATAAAGAAAATATTGAAAAATCAAAAAAATAAAAAGATAAATAGTTATTTGGAACATTAAGCTTGAGAATCTGCGATTATGTCTCCAAATAATCGCTTTACTGCTTCAATTCGGGTTTCCTCTCCAATTTGTTCAACATTTTTAAGTGAGATTGCCTCCTTTGGACACACTGCTATACATTGGGGCTCTTTTTCACCTACTTCAGGATCTATGAATTCTTCCTTCATGTTTTCACATAAATCGCAGACAAGAGCCTTTTGGGTTGTTAAATGAAGACTAATTACACCGAAATCACACGCTCTAATACAAAAGCCACAACCATTACATTTATCATCATCTACGATAATAGATCCTGTTTCAGGGTTTTGTTCTAATGCTTTTTCTGGACAACTGCGAACACAAGGAGAGTCTTCACATTTTTGACATGCTAACGCAATATTAAAAATAGGCTCAATTCTAACTCTGTGAATTCGCGTATTTATAGGATTAAATTCTCCATCGTGGACAAAACTACAAATACTTTCGCATGTTTCGCACCCTGTGCATAAATTTGGATCCACAATGATAAACTGGTGGATTTTTCCTCCTCTTTTCTTAGTTTGAACTTTTGACACCTTAATTTTTACCTCCTTTTGGCGGTAATTTACCGATAACAAAATCTAAACCTAGCTTTTTCAAAGTCTCGTCAGTTGGAATTCCTGTTTCCTTATCCCAACCTCTTGCTTCATAATATCCGCTTAATAACTTCTGATATCCATCTTCCTTTAAAACAACTCCTTTTGTAGGACCTTTTGTATGGGCTTCCTTAAAAAATCTTTCAGGAGGATGATCATCAGCTCTAGTCCAGCCTTCTCGAACATTAAAGCATTTGGAAAGGTTAAGAATAGCATTTCCTCTTAGAAGAATGGATTCTTCGGTATGAGGAATCCCGGTTACTAATTCATAAACTTTTGCCATCTCGGCATCAGATTCGTATATACCTCTAGTAAATTTACAGATTATATAAGAATCAATAAGAGCGTAGACATCTTCAAGCCCTTTAATTTTTTTTCCACGCTCAAGTGGTTTATCATAAGCAAATCTGTCAAAAGTACCTTTAGCATCAAGTCCATAAGCTCCATTACGTAAGTGGCAAGCACCTCGTATTGAAACACTTTCTCCAACAGCAAAAGAAGACATACCATGTAAATCAAAAGCAGGCATTTCTAATCCTTTAATATGCATACCATAATAGCTAGCATTTTTCCTTCCCATTTCTTCTAATCTTCTACCGGCTTCTTTGGTACCATCACCAAAAACTTCTCCAGCAAAACCTTTACCAAGGATCATTTCTTCTGTGAATCGAACTAAATTAATCGTGGAACCAAAGGGTAATTTATATCCTAAATCTTTTTCTGTAATAATGCCCTCTTCGAAGCATTCGCATGCCATTGCTGCCGTAACTCCTCCTGAGATTGCATCAATTCCTAAATCATCACATAAAGCAACACATTTGAATACTGTGGGCCAATCATCATTACCACAGGCAGTACCAAAACTATAACATATCTCTACATCAATACTAGCAAATACATTTGGCCAATCGGGATGAGTTTTTGGAACTCTTGCAATATGATCACAAGCAATTGAACATTGGGAACATGCAACCTTCTTAACAACCCAATCAATATTGAGTGTATCGCCGGTAAATGTACCATCATCGATTCTCTCCCAGGTTCCCTCTCGATGATTACGAATAGGCATCATACCAAGTTTGTTATAGCTTGTTAAACCTGCTGGAGTGCCTAAATCTCGATATTTCGCGGTTGCTGGACCATTAGCTACTTTAATCAACTTTTTAGCCATTTTATAGAATTCAACTGGTTTTGCTACTTTGGTACCTTTAGTACCTCTGAAACAAATAGCTTTTAAGTTTTTTGAGCCCATTACTGCTCCCATACCGGTTCGACCAGCCTGACGATTTCTATCATTTGTGATACAACCCATTTTGCTCATTCTTTCGCCAGCAGGTCCTATTGCCATTACAGCTAATCGCTGATCTTGAAACTCCTCTCGCAGCAATTCTTCAGTTTCCCAACAACCCTTACCCCACACTGTTTTTTCACATGGAACTAAATAATAATCGTCATCATCTACAACCATATAAACGGGTTCAGGAGATTTTCCTTTGACTACAATCATGTTAATTCCAGCCCTCCGAGCTTGAGCTCCCACTGATCCAGAAGAAATTGCCATACCAAACATTCCAGTTAAAGGTGATTTAGCAAAGACGCCATATTTCGAGCTTGTTGGTAAAATAGTAGTAGGAAAAGGGCCTATATTCCAAATAAATACATTATCAGGTCCTAATGGATCAATACCAGGTTTTAATTCATCCCATAATACTTTAGCAGCAAATCCATATCCCCCAATCCAATCTCGACAAAAGTCATCAGATAATTCAGTTTTGTCAATCTTACCCGTAGTTAAATCAACATCAAGTCTAACTTGAGTATACCCTTTGACATCATCAGGTAAAGTTATTTCTTTAGCTTTACTCATGTTTTTCACTAATTTTTATTTTTTAAATTTTTACGTGAATATTTTAATATAGAGAATAGCTATTTATTAGGTTTCTTGTTAATAATGTTAACTTCCCCTAAGTCAATCCTCTAATATTAAATTCTTTAATACTTAATTTTATATTTTAATTTTTTATTGGTTTTTATTTTATTTAAAATTCCCTAATTCCTATGATTTGGCTCTGATAAACTAATAATTTAAAAATAAAAATAAAATTAATAAAAGAAAAAAAAATGGCAGTACATTAAAAACTTTAATGATCGTCTAAATCTTTCCTTATCAACGCTATTGTTGAATATTTTAAAAAATAAGAAATTAATTTTTTGTAAAATATTCATCAATTCCAAGTTTTTTCATTTATAATCATCAATTTAAAAATACTTTATTAATTTTAAAATCTTGAAGAAAAGATTTTAGTCTATTTATATTTAAATAAAGGAATTGAATAAAATTGCCATACAAAATTTTAGAGAAAAGGGAACTCGGAAACAGTGGTATATTGTTTGAGATGATTTTACATACACCCTTAATTGCTCAAAAAGCGCATGCCGGAAACTTTATACTTGTACGAGTTAATGAGACAGGAGAGAGATTTCCTTTAACTATTGCTGATTATGATAGAGAAAAGGGGACTATCACTATTGTTTTTCAAGTATTTGGAAAAAGTACGAAATTACTCTCACATCAAAAAATAGACGATGAGATTCTTGATGTTGTTGGACCTTTAGGTAATAAAATTCATATTCAAAAATATGAATATCCGGTTGTGATAATTGGAGGAGGAGTAGGGATTGCTCCATGTTATCCTCAAGCAAAAGAATTAAAAGAAGCAGGAAATAAAATAATTACTATTATAGGGGCTAGAAATACAGGCTTATTATTTTGGCGTGAGAAAATGCGATCTGTGAGTGATGAATTGATAATTTGTACTGATGACGGAACGGAAGGAATTAAAGCACTTGTGACTGAACCTTTAGAAGAATTAATTGTAAAAGAGAAAATCAGTATTGTGATTGCTATAGGTCCTCTAATCATGATGAAATATGTAGCACAAACTACCGACGGTTCTGGAGATTTACCCAAAGTAAAAACATATGTTTCCTTAAATCCTATCATGATTGATGGAACAGGTATGTGTGGAGGGTGTCGGTTCTCGACAGTAGATGGTGATATCTATTTTGCCTGTGTAGATGGGCCAGACGTTGATGGACACATGGTAGATTTTGAAAATCTTTTAAAACGTTCGATGAGATTTAAAGATCAAGAAAAAGAGTCATTAGATAAATACGATCATGAATGTAAAGCACTAGATAAATTTCAAAACGAGGTATCTTAGAATGGAAATTAATTCACCTCTAATTGAAATATTACAAACAAATAAAAACAAAATCTTGGAAAATGGAAAATTTAACAAAATAGAATTTGAACAATTCATAAATTCCTTAACAAAAGCAGAAAGAGAAAGGTATCTAATTTTAGATAAAATTAAGGAATTAGGAGCTATTAATATTCCAGAAATTCAAAATAAATTGGGTTTATCGGAAAAAAATATACAATGTAATATCGAATATTTAAAAGAATTGGGTTTATTAGACTTTGTTGGTGAAAAGCCGAGATTCTTTGCAGAATACATTGAAAACACCACAATTAAGGGGGTTTTCCCTAGTGTTACTCTAATCAAAGAGAAGAAT
>JAEOTS010000108.1 GCA_016839745.1 Promethearchaeota archaeon | reverse complement strand
CACGACTTAAAAAATGTGATTCCAATTAGGAAATGTCTTGGGGAAAAAAGTGGCGAAGTAAACTTCTATAATTGGGGACCTTGTTCCTATGTCCCAGAAGGAGATGGAAAGAGCGTAGTGCAAATGATAACAGTTGACGAATTTGTTGCCGAAAGAAAGCTTGATGTTGGTGTTATTAAAATTGATATTGAGGGTTATGAGATGGAGGTCTTAGAGGGAGCTAAGAAAACGATTGTAGAACAGAAGCCCGTATTGCTATTAGGAATCTATCATAACCCAAAGGAATTTTTCGAAGCGAAGCAATTTGTACAAGAAATGAAGCCAGACTACAACTTTAAATTTAAAATCCTCAGTGATATAAGACCAATAGCGGAAGCTTACTTAATCGTATGGTAACTTTTAATTGTTTCACCCAATTTATTAAAAAAAGAAATTTTGGACCAAATCGTCATAAGTTGCTAATTTTATTTATATCAAAAAAGGTAAACAAAAATGGTAAAACTAACAAATGAATTGTTAATGCCCCTTTATATTTTCCTAAGGACTCATGAAAATATTAATACTTTCCCTTTCCATATTACTAGCATTCTTTTAAATCAATAATTCTTGGATCAAATTACATGAAACCATTGATTCCAAATATTTAACAGTTTTACAAACTTTTCTTTGGAAATTGAATATTCCTTGAATTTACCTTTCTTTGAACTATGAATAAAATTATGTTCCTCCAAAATTCTAACATGATGGGAGATAGAAGGTTGATTTCTGTTCAAATTTTTCTCAATATCAGAGAGTAAACATGGTTTATTATTTAAAAGATTTAAAATTAAAAATCTGTCTTCATTGCCTATGATTTCCATACTTTCTCGTAAGAATGTATAGGAGGCATTATTCTCGTGTTTTTTTTTTATTGTTTTAAGTTTATTCTTTGTCAATTCTTCCATGATTTTCTTCCTATTTTCTTCTTTATATTATCTTTTAAATAATTAAGACGAGAGATTTTTAATCCAATTCTCCCATAAATACACAAATTCCATTAATTTAGGCTTATTTAACGAGTAATAAATATATTTTCCATTTTTCCATCCTTTAATGAATCCCGTTTTTTCTAATTTCTTAATATGGTGTGAAGAGGTAGATTGAGATTTACCGATTAACATCTGGATCTCATCCAATTTTAGAGACTGAGATTTTAATAATTCCAATATTAAAAATCTGTCAGGATTTGAGAACGATTTCAACCATTCAACTAAATTGATTTTTTCACCAAGAGTTTCTATTTCAAGCATAGGATCTAAATCTTCCTTTGCTTGTTCAAGATAATTTCTTTTTTCTAAGGGTTTTTTAACCTGGGAAGGTAAAATCAATTTATCTGGTTGAAATAATTGCTTAATCTGTTCAAATTTTTCATGATCTTTCTTAAGCTTGTTTTTTACTTCATGATTATACATTGCGAGTTCTATTGTAGGTAGCAAGTCATCTTCATTCGTGATAGGTTTTACTATATATCCGTAAGGTTCCGATAATTTGGCTCTATCTAAGGTTTTTTTATCTCCATATGCGGTTATAAATATAATGGGAATATTATAGTTTGTATTAATAAATTGCGCTGTTTCAATTCCATCCATAGTTCCTGCTAGAATTATATCCATTAATATCAAATCAAGATTTAAATTCCTGATTTTGGAAATTGCTTCTTCTCCAGAAGGAACTATAGCAATAGGATCATAGTTTAATTTTTTTAAAAGAATCGATATTGCTTCAGCGGTAATTAATTCGTCTTCAACGATCATTACTTTTATTTGTGTCATATTACTTTTTCTTATTATAATTTTTAAGATTACCAGGTGATTTTAACATGGGTTCCATTATTTCTTTCAATAGAAATCTTTCCATCCATTTGTTTGGTTATAGTGGATATAAGTTTTAACCCTAATGAATCTGAATTTTTATAATCTACATCTTTGGGAAAACCTATTCCATTATCATAGACATCTAATAATATTCTATTGTTTATGGTTTTTTTCAGTGTAACAATAATTTTTCCATCGTTATTATTAGAAAAAGCATGTTTTAATGAGTTAGATACAAGTTCATTTATAATTAAACCACAAGCATTAGCGTTGTCTAGACTGAAATCAATATCTTCAATATTCAATTCTAGTTTAATCTGTTTGGAATTTGCTGAATAAGCTTTAAATAGATTATTAACAAGGTTTTTTATGTAATTTGAAAGATGTATCTTATTCAAGTTTTCGGAGTTGTATAATGTTTGGTGTATTAGCGCCATAACTTTAATACGACTTTGGAAATCCTTAAAAATATAGAGAATTCTTTCATCTTTTACATATTGTTCTTGCAGTACTATTAAACTTGAAATTATTTGTAAATTGTTCTTAACTCTATGATGAATTTCTTTCAGGAGTATTTCTTTTTCCGCTAGGGAAGATTCCAGCAAGATTTCATTCTTTTTCTGTTCAGTTATATCGATTATATTTATGAATAAAGCAGAACTTCCTCGAAATTGAATCCTTTTTGAATACTGCTGAATATACAAATACTCATTGTTTTTTTTTCTCATTCGAATTTCGGATTGAAAAGAGGATATATCCTCGTTTAAAATTTTATTATAATTTTCAATTGTCATTTGTATATCTTCAGAATGAATATGGTGGCCTATGGTATTTAGATTCCAAGATAACAGTTCATTTATTGAAAATCCTAAAATATTAGATATACCCTTGTTTGCAAAAATTATTTGTCCATTAGCAAGGATTAATGTGCCCAACAAGGATTGTTCTGTTAGCATTCGATATTTTTCTTCACTTTCTCTTAACTCTTTCTCAGTAGAATCACGAACAATAACACCTGCAAGAACATTCGCTATAGATTGTAAAAAATTAATATCGTCTTTTGAAAATATCCGATGTTCTTTTGTATGAATTCCTAAAATACCAAATGGGGTGTTTTTTCCTTGAATAATAACACTCATTCCGCTAATAACTTCATGATCCGCTAGAAGTTTAGGGGCACAAAATCTAGTTTCAGTTTTCAAGTTTTCCACAATTACTGGAGCAGTTGTTAGTAATGTAAACCCCGCTTGCGAATTTTTATTATTTTCAACAGTTGCATTTCCAACTAAACCCTTATGCCAACCAACTCCTGCCCGTAATTTCAAAAATTTCTTATTAGGAAGAATTTCAAGTACCTTCGTATACTCTACATCCAATATTTTTGCTAGCAAAGATGTTGCTTTTTTAAATAAATTATCAATTTTTTTTTCAGTAATAGTTTCCAAACCAAATTTGGCAATCAAAGCTTGTCTATGGATATGATCTTCAATTGACTGTTCAATTTTTCTGCTTTTCGTTAAATCTTGGGAAACACAGAGAATTCCGATAATTTGATTTTGAATATTAAAAATTGGTGCTTGATTTGATAAAAGTTGTATATAGGTTCCGTTCTTTTTTTTTAATCGATATTCAACATTTTTAACAAATGTTCCTTCCAATACTTTTTGAATTCCATTAGTAAGAATCATTTTATCATTAGGATGAATTAATTTATAAATGTTTGATGAATCAAGGGTTTCTCCTTTATTATATCCTAGAAAATCATTAAAAGCATTATTAACATCAAGTAAATTAGTGTTTAGATCTAATGTATAAATCATAAATTCAGAAATTTTAAGTAATGTTTGAAATTTCTCTTCAGTTAAACATTGAGAAAAATTAAAGTTTTTTAGTTTTTTTACGGAATTTGTATTTTTTATCTCTCGTTTAATAGTAGGAATTAAGCGGTGTAGACTATCTTCTTCGATATAATCATTTATTCCAGTTTCTATCAAGGAAATCATTGCTTTTTCATCTATTTCTTTGCCAATAACAATATAGGGGACCATTATTTCTTTTTCTTTAATAATTCTTAATATTTCTATTCCACGTAGTTTCCATGCTTTATAATCGGATAATATAATATCCGATCTTCTTTTGGATAACACTGAACATAAATTGATATAATTTTCAGAGGATTCCAATTGCACATTGAGGTTATTTACTTTTAACTTTTGTAATATTGGAGATTCTTCATCTTTAGAATCAGAAATGAATAATATATCACATTTTTCACTCAAATTTCATGCACTACACTTAATTTTCTTTTTTTTATTAACATTAACACTCTGTAGAAACTCTTTAATTAAATTATTAGAATTTTCATTAAAAAAATATCTGTTTATATTAGATACATCCAAGCCTTTTAATAATATTAAAAAAATGTTTTAAATTAAATCTTTTGGATATGGATTGAGAAAAATTTATATATCATCCTATTTAAATTATCAGTTTAAAATCTTTATATATACAGTAAAATTTATAAAAGAAAAAATGTAGATAATCTCATACAAAAAATTTTGAATTAATATTTAATTTTTTTTGTTTCAAAATATATTTAATTATAAAAATAGGAGAGAAAAAATGGTAAAACTAACAAAGGAAATGAAGGAAGGTTTAGTTGTTCCGGGTAAAGGAGGCAGTTTGATTTATTTGGCAACATCATCACTAGATGGTAAACCAAATATAGCGGCAATGCGTTATATCGATACAGTAAAAGATGACAAACTTCTGGTTGCAGATATGTTCTTACTTAAAACTAAAGCGAATATTAAAGAGAATCCCGAATGCAGCATAGCAATATGCCATCCAATGGATTCTGGAAGAGACTGGATCTTTAAAGGTAAAGCTGTTGATATCGAATACGGTTTTCCTCCAGATTTCGATTGGTACGGAGTTTCAGCCAAAGAAATCTTAGATGGTTGGGGTGAATGGCACAATAAAGAACCTCCAGACGAAGTTCCTCCAGATGTCGTTTATTCCAAACCAGCACAACGTGGAGTCGTAGTTTTACATGTGGAAGAAATTTATTCTATTGAAACAGGAAAAGTAGGAGAGAAAATACAATAGGAGGGGAATAAAATGGCTATAAAACTAACTGATAGAATGAAAGCTTGGGTTAAAATTGGTTGTCATTTAAACGTGGCAAGTAAAACTGGAATCCCATTTGTCACTGTGTCAAGAAATGTAAAATCTGTTTCTGATGATGAAGCTGTCTTTGCTTTGTCTCAAGACGAATATTCCGTTATTGAATCGGCTTTATCTGAAAATCCTTGGGTAGCATTCGGAGTATCTCGAGCAGGAGGTATCCGGGCATGTTATCAATTCAAAGGCAAAGGTAGCGTACACAAAGAAGGCGATATTTACAATTTAAAAGTAAAAATCTCTGAATTTTATTGCACCAAACCGGGATGCTATGCGGGACAAAGACTTGATGTTAAACCTACTCAAGAATGTGAAGAATGGGAACACGGTCTCTGGACCGATGTACCAAAATAATAAACTAATTAATAAAACATATTTTTTTTTTTGAATTTAAGTTACAATTGAAATTTTATTGGATAATATAATTTAAAAGATAATACAAATAAAATGACTGATATTAAAGCTGAAGAAGGAAAGGAAGTCAAAGTAAAAGCTAAGAAGAAACCAAAAAAACCTCCTAAACAAATGCCGTGGTTTATGCCCTTTATGTGTGATGGGTGTGGTGATTGCGTTGAAGCATGTCCACAGGGCGGCATTGTATTATTAGGTCTTGACAGAAAAGTTCCATCTGCTTGGCTAGTTGCTCCGGAGTATTGTATTGGATGTGCTAAATGTGCGGACGCGTGTCAAAGCTCAGCTGTTCAAATGACTGCATATGTGGAAAAAGCTATTGAAAGGTATAAAACTAAAAAACCGTTCCAATAAATTTAGTAAAAGAAATATATTTTAAAATAAAAATAAAAGAGGAAATGAAAAATGGTATTTGATTTAAGAAGATGTGATTTCTCAAAATGTAATGGAGAATGTCTCGCAAGGTGTTTGTTCGTTGATTACGATGAAAAACAAGCTAAAGCAGATATGGCAAAATTAATTCATCAACAACCCGCGGATATACTTGCTAAATGTGTAACATGCTATGCGTGTAATGAATTTTGTCCACGAGGAGCAAATCCATGGGATTTGATTAATCAAATGCAAGAAAAAACAGGGCTCTATATTTATCCAGAAGAGGCTAAGAAAACTGCATTAGGGTGGGCGAAAAAAGAGGATAAAATTATTAAAGGCGATCCTGGTAAACCTGCACTGTCTATAGGAGGTTTTGCTGATGCACTTCCATATGATAAAGTGTTTAAGGGAAAGTTATTTGAGGGACTCTCCTTAATAATGGGGGGATCCTACGCTTGTCGAGCACCTGAAACTCATATGTGTGATGCGAATTCATGTTTAGATAATCTACCTTTAATGATTAAAAACCTTACTGACACAGGTTATAAAGAGATAATTTTCTACCACGACGCATGTTATGGGTTTGTAACCTCGGAGGCGTTAGCATTGATGATTGAAGTTCCTTTTAAACCTATACACATAATGGAATATATTAGAAATTGGCTCCGTGATAATAAAGATCTTATTACTCCGCTGAATATGAAAATTGCTTATCAACGACCTTGTACTTCAAGATATAATCCCCATGGAGAGCTTAAAGAAAACTTTTATGATTGGGTGGAACAGTCTTTTGAATTACTTGGTTGCGAGCTTGTAGATCGAAAATATCAGAAGGAGAACTCTATGTGCTGTAGTTCTGGTATTTTTCCAACTCAGAAGAGTAGAGCTATGGGTTATGTAAAAATGAATCTTCAGGATGCTAAGGATGCTGGAGCTGAAGCTTACATAACTTTTTGTCCGATCTGTACCGCCGTAATGAGGAATACAGCTAAAAATATGGAAATGACACCTTATTATATAGTTATGCTAGTGCAAAAAGCCCTTGGAGAAGATCTACCTATAGGTGGCGCTGGAATAGGTGTGCCTGTTCATTAAATTTTTTAAATTATTTTTTTTTTATAAACATTGGTGTATGAATTGAAAGTTTTGATCAGTATCCGTTCCTTTGAGGAATTAATACCTGCTATTGAAGGAGGAGCTGATATAATCGATCTGAAAAATCCTAGTGAAGGTTCACTTGGGGCTTCTTTTCCCTGGTTGATAAAGAAAATTAGAAATTATGGTAACGATTTTACTTTGAGCGTTGCTATTGGGGACATGCCAAATTTACCTGGGACCGCTGCCCTTGCTGCTTCTGGTACGGCAGCTTACGGTGCTGACATAGTAAAAGTAGGACTCTATGGCCCTAGCTCTTTCGAAGAGGGAGTAAAATTATTAGAAAGTGTAGTAAAAGCAACTAAAGATGTTAACCAAGACATTTTAGTTGTTGGAGCGGGTTACGCAGATTTCAAATCGTTTAACGGTATTGATGCAATGGATATTCCAGCAATATGTAATTCAGCTGGAGCCGATGTAGCAATGTTAGATACCCTTTCAAAGGATGGTCGAAAATTGTTCGATTTCATAGATACTGAACAATTAAAGAAATTTGTGAATAAAGCTCACGAATATAACTTGTTAGCTGCTCTAGCCGGGTCTCTCAAACCAGAGGATATAAACATACTTAATGATTTAGGGGCTGATGTGACTGGATTCAGAGGTGCCGTTTGTAGTGAATCTGATAGGAAAAATGGCGTTTTAGAAATTAGTAGAGTAAGAAAAATTGTAGAGATCTCACATCATTTAGATGAAAATAAGAAGTTATTGAGATCTACTACAGCAATATAAAATTTGTAAAAAAAAAGAAAATATTTTGTTTTAAAGAAGAAATAAGGTTAAACTAATTAGGATGGAAAATATGAATAATATTAAAATTAAGCATTATCCCGAAAAGTGTTATGCGTGTAAAACTTGTGAGCTAATATGCTCTTATCATCATAAAAAAGCGTTTCAACCATCAATTTCGAGTATTTCTGTTGAAAGAGATCACATAAACGGTATTTGGAGTTGGAGTTTGAACAATACCTGCGATAAATGTGAAGGAGAAGAGCAACCGCTTTGTGTGAAGTTTTGTTTTTACAATGCAATTACTATTGAGGAAGGTGAAGATTAAAATGAGCAACTTTAATATCCGTGGTGGAATCACCGGAAAGATACTTAGAATAAACTTAAGCGACGATACAGTTAAAGTAGAAGATAATAAATATGCTGAAAGATGGATAGGAGGAAGAGCTATAAGTAGTTGGATTCTTTTAAACGAGTTAGAAACCAATACAAAATGGTCTGATCCAGAAAACTATCTTATTTTTGGTGCTGGGGCTCTCGTTGGAACGATTCTTCCCGCTTCAAACCGGACGAATATCGATACTTTGAATGTCTTCAATAATGGCAAAGGATCCTCCAATTGTGGGGGTCATTTTAGTCCTGAATTGAAATTTGCGGGCTTTGATCAAATTGTAATTAGTGGAAAAGCACAAAAACCACTATATCTCTTTATAGAAGACGGAAAAGCTGAAATCCGGGATGCCAGTCATCTATGGGGTAAAACTACATTTGAAACGGAAGAACTCCTTAAAAAAGAACATAACGATAATAAAATCGAGGTTGCTTCCATAGGACCCGCTGGTGAAAATCTTGTCCATGGATCCGGTATCATCGTAGATTGCGGTCGAGCAGCTGGAGGATCAGGTGTTGGATGTATAATGGGAGACAAGAAAATAAAAGCAATCGTTGTTCGGGGACATAAGGAGGTAAAGGTTGCTTTCCCTGAGGAATTTGTTGAACGGGCATATGAGGCTTATCAGAAAATCATGAAACGCCCTACAGCTAAGATTTTTAGGAAGAAAACCCTTGGAGGGCTTGTATACAACGATTCTGAACAATTCGACGAACTCTGGGAAATGATGCACACCGTGAGAAATTCCCAAGATGTACATTGGTCTCGCGAAAAAAGAACCAAAATGATGGGTAAGAATGGCGTTGGTAGGTTCTTCAAAAAAATACAAGCGTGCTATGTTTGTCCAGTCGGGTGTCAACCATATTCAGAGATAGGGGAAGGAAAATACAAAGGTGCTAAGGGTCTAGGATATTGGATAAATTCCGTAATGTGGTCAGGTAAAATGGATGTTACTGAACCAGATGCTTCGTTAAAATACCACCTTCGTGCCAACCAGTTAGGTTTGGATGGAGATAACTCTTCTGTCGTGATGTCTTGGGCGTTCGAGGCGTACGAAAAAGGACTTTTAACGAAAGACGATACTGATGGACTCGAATTAACCTGGGGAAATACGGAAGCAATGATGGAATTACAAGAAAAAATCGCTCATCGTAAAGGGTTTGGAGATTTTCTCGCAGATGGGGTAGTCGAGGCAGCAAAGAAACTTGGAAAAGGATCAGAACGATTTGCTATCCACCAAAAAAATCAAGATACGCTTGACCCTTACAGACTCGCAAAAGGCTGGTCACTTGCATGTGCGACATCTCCTATAGCAGGACGCCATATGAGAGGTAGCCTCAATTTACCTATTGCGTTTGGTCCTAAAGGAGCTAAATTTAATCCGTTTTCCTACGAAGACCAACCTCCAATGGTGTTCTGGGAATTACGCTCAAAAGAAATCGAAGATATTATAGGAATATGCGTGTATGTTGGGACTTGGTCAGGTGTGTATGCGCTTGAACCCTCTGATTACGTTGATTTAACCAATTTAGCGCTTGGAACCAATCTAAACGAAGAAGAATTCATGTTACTTGGTCAGAAATCGTATAATTTAGAAAAAGCGTTTAATACGCTACATGTGGGATTTACGCGTAAAGATGATTTGCCACATCGAAGATTTTTCGAAGATCCAATCCAATCAGGACCACATAAAGGTGAGAAATTAGATATGAATAAGTATAACGCAATGCTGGATAAATTTTATGAGCTTCATGGTTGGGACAAAGAAACTGGATGGCAAACTCGTGAAACCTTAGAAAAGTTAGGGTTAAAAGATGTAGCTGAAAAATTAGCTAACGCAGGACGCTTAATAGAATAAAAATTTAATTGTAGGATTAAACCTACAATAAATACTCTTTTTTTTTACTCGAGAATTGAAGTAAAATTTAACTTCTTAAAATTTGAAAATGCTCGTTTTTCGCTATTTTTCTGTAATTCTAAGAGCATTTCATTCAATCCCTTAAAAAAGGGGTATTTCTGGAGTTTTGGGTCGGTTTTCATTTTTAGGAGATACGCAGGCTCGTTAGTTTTGGGTATTTTTGCTCTCATATAACCACCAGGCGTGTATAACTTGTCAGTCTTAATCTCTAACTCCGTATCTATTCCAAATTTTGAGAGAATATCAAAAATAATGTTCCATCCTTCTTCGTTGTTTGGGAGAGATATAGGTTTTCTATTATCGTATAGAGTACCGCTATCGAGGTTCAATTCGTGTTTATTAACATTGCCAAATATTCCAATAAGCCAAAGAAACCTCCAAAAGAATTCCTCCCTTTCTTTATATAATTCGAGACCGGAAACAGTATCAATACCCTTAATCCCCAAATTTGAGTTAGCAATTGCGAGTAGTACATCATAGACAAACTTGAAACTAGCGTTCTTAAATGTTCCCATTAACTCAGGTATTTCCCTTTTATGGGTTACAAGCTTTGGATTCTTTATTTGAGTATCTTTCAGCCGACTCCGTATATCGTTTAGATTTGTCATTGAATCAAACATTTTGATATATCGTTCGTACTCTTCATCGCTAACTTCTTTTCCTAATTTTTCTGAAACTTTTTCTTTTGTAAACTTATCGCTTGCTACTGTATTTGCACATGGGAATCGTCCGCAGTAAGCGCAATTCGGAATTTCATTATACTGCCCACATTTTCTCGTCCGACATTTCTTCAAGAAGTTAAAAAAAGGATGACTCGGTAATTCATCATTAGGGGTGTGACATCCTACACAACCCTCCCATTCGAATTTAACTGGTTTATATCCAGTGTAGGTTTTAATCTGCTGAGAATATTCCTCCCAATCTTCTTTAGCGATTTTTTTTCGCACGAACATAGACCAAGGACATTCAGAACAGATGTTTCCACAACGCGAGATTATTTGTTCCATCACTTAATCACTGATATTATTCAATCGTAGTTGATTTTTAAAGATATACTCATCTATTATTTTTGTATATATTCAATTAAAAATCATTGTTTAAAGATACTCCATTCAAATCTCTTTTACTCTTAGATTCTTTTATTGCATTCATTTTCTCTTTAGT
>JAEOTS010000107.1 GCA_016839745.1 Promethearchaeota archaeon | reverse complement strand
ATTATATGTCAAGATTGATGGTAGATATTGGAGCATATTCGGAAGAGTTTTACAATTTTATGAAGTCAATTAAGGAAGTTTTGGATCCAAAAATGATATTAAGTAGAGGAAAATTTAATTTTTGGGGGAAGTAAAAATATGAGTGAATTAAAACATTTAAAAAGTGAATGGAAAGCTATAATGAGTTGTATGGGGTGTGGCGATTGTGGATACGCCATTCGACCCGCAGTGGATAGATATCTAACCTGCCCCGTTAAGGAGGCTAAAGGTGACGAAGGTTTTGAGATATATTTTTCTCGAGGACGAATGAATGTTCTCAAAAGTATATTACTAGGGCAAATCCCTCTCTCAAGAGAGCTTGCAGAATTCGTATATCAATGCTCGGAATGTGGAAATTGCACCGAAGTGTGTCATATGTCTCAGAGCGAACATATAGTCCTTAACACTTCTAAGTGGATAGACCACGTAAAAGTATGGGAAGCGTTGCGACAAGACTTGATCGAAGCTGGTTTTGCTCCCCTTGATAGGCACGGCCAACTAATAGACTTTATGAATAATGATACCATGAGAAATCCTTATGGTGAAGAAGAAGGTAAGAAATTCGAGTGGATATCTGAATTTCCTGAAATCAAGGATAAAGGCGAGTTAGTATTTTTTGGAGGGTGTACGATGCCATTAAGACAAGTCGATACCCTAAAAAGTATGATGAAAATTCTAAAAGCCGCAGGAAAAGATATTGCCATGTCCAAAAACGAGTGGTGTTGTGGTTCTGTGGCTTTACGAATTGGAGATCAGAGCTCACTTATTGACATTATTAAACACAATATAGATGTCTTTAAGAACATGGGCGCTAAAACGATATTTACAGCGTGTGCTGGATGTTATAGAACGTGGAAAAAAGATTATCCAGAATTGCTAGGGGAAGAATTGCCGTTTGAAGTAAAACATATAACAGAAATATTAGCTGAAATGCTGAATAATAATGAGATACCGTTTAAAACTGTTGAAGGTTCAGAAACAATAACATGGCACGATCCGTGTCATTTAGGAAGACACATGAATCTTTACGAGATACCTAGAGAAGCTATACTTAAAATTCCGGGTTTAGAATTCAAAGAAATGAAAAGAAATCGGAATAATGCTTGGTGTTGTGGAGCTGGAGGAGGTGTAAAAAGCCAATTTCCCGATTTAGCTCTTGACATTTCAAAGGAAAGAATTAGTGAAGCTATAGATACGGGAGCACAACTTTTAACTACGAGCTGTCCATTTTGTATAAATAATTTTGAATCGGCATATAAAGAGATGGAATCAGAAGATCAAGAAAAAATTACCGTCATAGATATAATTGATTTAATTTCGAGTAAAATCTAAATTCTCCTTTTCAATTTTCTTTTTATAGAAGACCGGCTCCGTTCAACTGGAATGTACCGAAGTTAAAGGTACATTTAACTTCGAACATTTCAAAGCAAATATGAATTGTCTTTTACCTTATTCGTCTTCAACTCTGTTTTAAAAGGTTCGAATCTTTTAAAATTTTGATCTAATTTCATATGAAACTGGAATGGAAAGGTAAAATCAGAGTCTGATTTTCATGAAAACTAACTCTTTTTTTTTAACAATATCTTTTTATTAATGGATATCATATTACTTGTTATTAATTAGATTTAGTAATGAAAAGGTTTATTCTTTGAGATGAAGTATCGAAAAATGGGTTCATTGGGATGGGATGCCTCTGCTTTGGGTTTTGGCGCAATGCGCCTACCTCTTGATCAAAACTTTAAAATAATAGAAGAGGAAGCAATTCAAATGATTCGTTATGCGATAGATCATGGTGTAAATTACATTGATACAGCTTATCCTTATCATGGAGGTCGAAGTGAGGTGATCATAGGAAAAGCATTACAATATGGGTATCGTGAGAAAGTTCATTTAACCACGAAATTACCAATTTGGTTAATTAGGAGACAGAATCACTTTGAACGTTATTTTAAAAGGCAATTAGATAGATTACAAACCAATCCAGATATATATTTATTTCATGGACTTAATAAACAGCGATTTAAGAAAGTACAAGAATTGAATTTAATTAAAAACATGGAAAATGCGAGAGATAATGGACTTTTTAAATATATTGGTTTCTCGTTTCACGACAATTTCGATGTCTTCAAAGAAATCATTGATTCATACCAATGGGACTGCTGTCAAATACAGTTGAATTATTTAGATATAAAACATCAAGCAGGTTTAAAAGGATTACACTACGCTGGGGAAAAGGATATTGCTGTTATCATTATGGAACCCATTCGAGGAGGAAAATTAGCAATTCCTAACGACGATTTAGAATCAAAACCATTAATAAAAAATGTATTGAATAATTCCAGCATTCAGAGGTCTATGGCTGATTGGGCACTCCAGTTTTTATGGAACCAAAAACATGTTTCTGTCGTTTTAAGCGGCATGAGCACTATGCAACAAGTTGTGGAAAATGTCGAATCTGCCAATAATTCGGGAATCAACACTTTAACTGATCCGGAATTAAAAACTATCGCAGATTTAAGGGAGGCTTATAATAAATATGTAGTAGTTCCATGCACCAGATGTGGTTATTGTATACCATGTCCGAACGGAGTTTCAATCCCTAATGTATTAGGAGTACTCAATGAAATCGCATATTGGGGAGATAGAGCTCGGATGGAATACAATCAAATGGCTAAAACCCCTGAGGCCCTAAATAGACGACGAGAAGGAGGAGAAGAGGTTGAAGGTGCTGCTACCCTTTGCACCCAATGTGGAGAATGTTTAGAAAAATGTCCACAACAAATTGAAATTCCAGATATGATGGATAAAGCTAATGACATTTTTAGAGATGGGAAAGACATAACTGAAATACTTGAAATAGAATGATTTTTCCCGATAAATTCTAAAGAATCTAAGATAAATCTGAAAAAGGCAAGGAGAAGTTTTTTTTTAGGGTAAAATCAGAATTAAGGTTAGCATTCAATATATTTAAAGATTTAGAATGTTTTGTAAATTTCGACCTAATTTCATAATATTCAAAAAGAACTAATTTTTTTCATAATTATGGGGAATTTTGATAATTATCTACAACCAACTGAATTTTTCGATTTTAATAAAAAATTTGTCCGGGAGAAAGCCTTTGAGATTACTAAAGGTTTAGAAACTGAAAAGGAAAAAGCAATAGCACTTTTTTATTGGGTAAGGGATCAAATTAAATATAATATGCACACATACATTCCATCCATCAAAGCAAATTTTAAAGCAAGCGTAACTTTAAGACGAAAGAACGGTTTCTGTGTCTCTAAATCTGTTTTGTTATCTTCTTTTGCTCGAGTCGTTGGAATCCCCGCACGGATTCATTTAGTAGACTTGATAAATCATAAAATATCTCAAAAAATCATAGATTTTATGGAAACTAATGTGATGTATTATCATGGGTATAGCGAACTTTACCTTAATGATAAATGGGTAAAATTAACACCCTCATTTGACCAAGAAACCGCAATAAAAGGAGGGTTTATCCCTATGGTTGAATTTGACGGCGAGAACCATGCCGTATTTCCTTTTTACGATAATGAGGGTAGAAAATTTGGAGAATATCTCCAAGATCGAGGAATACATGCAGATTTACCCCTTGATGTTATCGAAAAAGTGTTTTATGAAAAGTATCCAAAGTTTTATAAATATATTAAAACTGGAGAGATGGAACCTGTAAAAGATAAAACATTAACCTATAAAAAAATAAGCTGATTCTAACTAAAATAACTTTCTTTTAAACCTAATTCCCGTAACCAAATTTTATACTTACCCAGTTTACCTCCGTAGTTCCCCGCGGAAATTTTAAGCAATCCATCCATATCAGTTATACCTTCTATAGTTTTTTGCATTGCCACTTTCACATCCTCAAGCTTGATACCATTAAACACAATTTCCGGAATTGATTTCACTCCCGTCGGAACTTGAAATTCGCTGGGAGATAACTTATCTTTGAGTGTAGGACAATAAGGGTGATTAGTTGAAGGACCTATTTCAGGATATTTAGCATCTGGGGGAACAGGTTTTGAACCTGCTGAGCATACATCAAAAGTTGTGCAGACATTATCGATCTCAGCCAAAATCTTAACAGTTTCTCTTCCGACCTTAATTCCAGAATCAACTGAGTCGCAAAATAACCATAAGTTTCCTCCCATAACGCCTTTAGCGTATGAAATATTTTCTTCAATTAGAAAATCGTATCCCATCATGATTGGGATATTTATTAGTTTTCGTTTAAATTTTTCAACAATCCATTCGTATCCGTCTCCACAATGACCTACATTATCCATCATATTGAACATAAGCTCAGTTGATCCAGGGAAATAATTATAAACTGCCGTCGTTGGAACAACAAGAATCCCCTGTCTCATTCTTCTACCAAGTTGTTCGTAAAACTTAGCTATAGCTTTCTTACCAGTTCCAGTTACCCACAGTTGAACGATTGCCCCGAGCCTTCCATCAATCGTTTCTTTTTCAGAAAGCCACCGAACAATACCTCCCTCTGCATCGCCGAAAACAGTTGAAGGAAGGGCAGTAAATGCGTTTACAGCTCGAGTTAAGAATTTCGCATCTTGAGCAGTAACCATTAATTGAACTACTAATCCTTCAAACACTTCGCAATATGTATCCACTATTTCCATTTTTCACGCTTCTTTTCTGTAATTTAATAACGCTATGTTAATAGATGAATTATTTAGAACAAATAAAAATATAAAATAAAACGCTTATTAACTAGTAATTAATAATAATTTTAATCTGTAAAATTATATAGAGATTTATGATGAAACTGCTCTATTTATTCGGTCTTTTTATCAGATTGGTTAATTCATTCAAAAGAACCGTTTCTCCGCCTATTAAACGTTACTTTGCACCGAAAAAATCAGACCATACTTACGAGCTTGGTGTTTGGAATAATAATGCTACAGTCCAAACAAAATACGGTCTGTTAACTGGTTATTTGGACAAAAATACCTGGTGTTGGAAGGGAATTCCCTATGCAACTCCCCCAGTAGGAAAACTACGGTGGAAAGTACCGCGCGATCCTGTTCCTTGGTTCGGAACACGCAAAACAAAAAGATTTGGGAATGCGGCAGCACAAGTAATGCCCATACTAGGTCCAATTGGCTCTGAAGACTGTCTTTACCTCAACATCTGGCGTCCTAAAAGTTCAGAAACGGAGTTACCTGTTTACCTGTACATCCATGGGGGAGGGAACTCAATAGGAACAGCTGCTACGAAAGATTATTATGGTAATGCGGTGGTTGCAAAATCAAACTTGTTATACATCTCCGTTAACTACCGCCTAGGGGCAATGGGATGGTTTATTCACCCTGCCGTGACAGGAAGTGGCTCTTCAGAAGACCAAAGCGGGAATTTTGGCACTCTTGATCTGATAAAGTCCTTGGAGTGGGTCCATGAAAACATCAGAGCATTTGGTGGTGATCCAAACAATGTAACAATCGCAGGTGAATCTGGTGGAGCTTTTAACGTACTTTCACTCCTTGTGTCTCCCGCAGCGAAAGGACTCTTCCATCGTGCTATTTCAGAAAGCGCACTTTCGCTTATCTGGAGTACTAGTGATGCCATAATCCAGAGTAACAAGCTTTTAGTATCTCTCCTTGTTAAGGAAGGAAAGGCTAGTAATGAAGAAGAAGCGGAAGAACTTATCAGCAAGATGGCGGACGATGAAATTAATAAATACTTCCGTTCTAAATCAGCGTTCACAATCACAAAAAACATCCCTACTAAAGACTTTGGAATGGCAGAATGGCACACTATCTTCACTGATGGTATCGTAATACCAGAAGAAGGCTACGGCGTATTTTCATCTGGAGGGTGGGCAAACAAGGTTCCCCTAATTATTGGTTGCACCAAGGACGAAATGAAGCTCTTTGGGTATTTTAGAAAGAATCCCCCGTTATATTCACGGGAATATGATTTAGTTTGGGATTACTATTCCTTACTATGGCGTGCAAACGGTGTTGATATCATAGCAAGTAAAATAACTTCTAATAGTGATGTACCTGTCTACGCATACCGGTTTGACTGGGGAAGGATTGATATTAATGGATTAAGCGTTCTACCAAGAAATAAGGGGCAAGAACTAGGTGCTCACCACAGTGCAGAGATACCCTTCTTTTTAGGGATGGGAATGGGGCAAATAGCCATGTTAATAGGAAAACTCCATACAAAACATAACTCTCTTGGTCGCGAAAGATTAACTGACTTGTGCATGAGTTATCTAGCCAATTTTGCAAAAACAGGGAATCCTAATGGAGAAAACTTACCTAATTGGCCTACCTGGGATAGCACTAGAGGAAAAGAAAAAATCATTGTTCTTGACTCGGGATTCAGCGATTTAAAGCTGTCATACCTAAGGGAGATGATTAGTGTTCGAAGTGTTCTAGACCTTATCAATTCTGAACTCGAAGAACCTGAACGGGAAAAAGTATTGGCGTTAATCGATGATTTCATACCTTTAGACTAAGTTTTTTAACTAAGTAATTTGCTGCAACATAGAAAAATATAAAAAATAGAACAAATAAAAATATAAAATTAAACGCTTATTAACTAGTAATTAATAACAATTTTAATCGGTAAAATTATATAGAGAATCAGTATCATGCCAGTTGGAATATATCTTTACGAAATTGACGAATCCTTTGGACCAAATGTATTAGCGGAATACTATTTGGCTCAAGAGAATAAAGTAAATAAAGATACATTAAAGGATTTTGAAGAAAAACACATTCAGAAAGAATTTTCTGATACAATATTTTGGAATGAAGACTTAAGATATTATTCGTCAAAAATGGATTCAAAATCTATTGAACGAGATAATTTATTTCTAGGATTCGTTTTAAAACAGGATGAAGATTTAGTTTCTCTGAAAAGTATTCTGGAAAACATCGCCACTAAAGTTGTTAAAGATTTCTCGAAAGATAAAGGTGCTCTTGAAGAGCTGTTGAGGAAAGAATTCGATTCTATTTTCACTTTAATGGAAAAGTTGAAGGAACCAAGTATGGTTAAAGAAACTATCAATGATAAAACTAAAAAAATGCTGGATGATGGTAAATTAACCGAAGCAAGAGAACTAATTGACTTAGGTGAACAAATTCCTGAAAAGTTATCTGACGAAATTAAACTTGCTGAACAACAACTAATCGAAGGGTTTTATAAAAAGGCAAAAAAAAGTTTTCTAAAAGCTGCTGAATTAGCAGAAACCATTCAAGAAGTGGATATCGTCGCGTTTTTAACGAGCAAAGCCGAACAAGTGGGAAAATTTCCAGAATTAATCAAAGAGCGAGAAATTAATCTTAAAGAAATAGAGAATAGGGTTGAAACTTTACAGAGTAATAAATTGCATCTCTATCACGAATTAGTGAAACCATTAGATACTTTAATAAATATTGCAAACTCATTTGAGGAACATGAAACCACATCCATTTTAACTGAATTCCTAAAAAACAGTAAAAGAGCAGATGAACTAGCTAAAGAATTATTCAATTTAGATAAAAAATTTAAGGAAATTTTACAAAAACTATAATTTTTTATTGTTCAGAATCTTCTGAAGATTCATCGACATGTGGTGGAGTATATCCTCCAATATCTGGAAAAATGATTTTAGCTATTTCCCAACCTTCTTTCGATGGATAAGTTAACGCATTAGCGATCAAGCTTTCGCCTGTTTCGTTATTTAATTCCACCTTGTGAATTCCTGCATTATTTTCCAAAATCAATTCAAATTTAGCACCACTACTACCCGCTGGAACTATTAATATTGCTGAATCAATCGCTTTTTGATCAATTGCATCTTTTAACCTTTTTGCCGCGTAATACCCTGCAACACCAGCACTTCTATCGAAAGTTTTGATCGAAGGAATCTCTAAACCCCATTTATTACCTTCAAATTCAACCAAAGCAGCTAAGGTCTGGCTCCTCTTTCCCATCCTGAATTTATACTCCATTTGAGTCTTGAATTTCTTCTTCTTTTCTTCTCCTACTTTTATAATGCTTTTTAAAGTTGCTCCCGCTACTGAAGAAGGGTTCACTTCTATAACGTATTCTTCCTCCGCTAATATCTCTTCAATTGTCTTTTTAATAACTTCTCTAGGTTTCGAAAAATCAACAACTTCTTCCTCTGTTTCTCTTCTGGGAGGTTTTGCGGTTGCTACTATATCTGCACTCGCCTTTAACAAATCTTCCACGCTCATTTCCTCTGTAACAACTTTATCAATGAATCTTCTACAAAGTTTAATGGAATTTCTTGGATTGCCTTGCGTTTTTTCGTAAATTATCTCAATTAATTTTTCGTTTAAGGGAAACAACGGATACAATGGAGGATTTAAGTTGTTATCTTCCCAAAAGGCTTCCATTGATTTGCTAAAAAAGATTTTTAAGTCATTTAAACTAAAGGGTTTTAAATCTTCCTCAGGTTCCATCCTTGACCTTAATGGTGGATCAGCGATTTCTAAAATCCGTGGCCAGATTTCTTTCAAAACAGCTATAATAATGACTAAACCTTTGACTTCGTTATATAACCTTTTCAATATTTCGAGGAACTTTCTTTCTGCGGCCTCACCGAGCATTCTATATGGAGACTCTAACTCATCAAAATAAAGTATCAGTACGCGATCTAAGTTTTCAGTTATTATTTTAATCATAGCTAAGCAAACATCGTCTTCCTCAACTACTGAGTTTATCCCAAGCTCACTTAGTTCTTCTGGTTGAAGGTCTTCGCCTAATAACCATCTTTCTGCTAAAGCTTTTTTGTTTTTATCTAATTGGTAAGTAACCAACGCTTTTACGCAGTCTGCGAAAACACCTGGAAATTCCCGTATGCCTTTCTGAATTACTTCTTCAATTTTAGGTTTCTGAAACAAACCGCCCTTTTTTCCTCCCCATTTTTCTCTTACTAATTTTTCTGAAACAATATCGAGGATTTCTGGACCCACATCTTCTATTATACATGTATAGACATGTAACAATACTCTAATAGAAGCAGGGGGGCTTGGGATATAAATAATTGTCCAATCTGTAGGTTCTAACTGACTAGTATCGATCTCTTCTGCTTCAGCGGTTTCTTCCAATTTCTTTCTATTTTCTCGCTCCTTATCTTTAAAGGAATGATAAGCATGAGTCTTTCCAGTTCCAGCTGACCCTAGGATGGGTATTAATCGAGACGATCTATCTCTATAAGTTTGACGTACCAATCTATAAACTTCTCTGTCAATATAACTTCTCGGTCGTGCAATATCAATTTTATCGGGTATATCACCTCTACTCACGAAATTAGAAAAGGGTAAAATCGGTGCTTCGCGTAATACATCCAGATACATTTCCTTATCATCATCTGAGAGTTCTGAATACATAAAAATCTACTCTACTTTATCGTTTTTAATTAGTTTTGATTTTATATAACAAACTATTTAGTTGGAATAAGTTTATTAAACTAAACAATTTTTTCTAGAATAAAAGCTATTATATTTCTAGCTTTAGTATACATATCTAAATTTATAAATAAAAATTTAAGTGTAATTAATATCTACATATATTTTACAAGGAAGTGATAAAATGTCGGGAAAAGACGATTATGATGATGAAGATGATGAAGATAAATATGAAGATTTTATGAACAAGTTCAAGGGTATAGGAGATCCGAGCAAAATATTTGGAAATTTCGATCCCGCTAAACTGTTTAATTCAAAAGAATTTCAAAAAATGTTTAAAGAAATTTTTAACCAGCTAGCTAAAAATTTACCTAAAGAATTACAAGGACTCTCACCCGAAGAGATTACAAGAGAATTTATGAAAAAAGGACCAATCATGTATGGATTTAATATGGGTTTCGGTCCAGACGGTAAACCTATTATGAATTCTTTCGGCAATCTCGAAAAGGAACCTATCTCCGGCGAACGAAAAGTAAGAAAAACAAGAGAACCGCTTGTAGAAGTGAACGAAGAAGAGGATCAGATTATTCTCATTGCTGAAATGCCAGGAGTCAACAAAGAAGATATTGAATTGAACGCTACAAATACATCTATAACGATTTCTACTGAAAAAATAGTTTCTGGGAGGAGTTATTTTAAAGAAATCGACTTACCTGCCCCTATAAATTCAGACTATGCAAAAGCGCGTTATACGAACGGAATCCTTGAGGTTAAACTAAAAAAATTAAAAGAAAAAGGAAAATCTATCGATATCGAGTAAAAAGTGGTAACCTTTATTCTCGATTTTTACTTCAATATAAACCGTAATTGATTAGATCGTGAAACACCAATTTCACGCAATTTTGTATAATGAGTAGTAATACCTTAGGCTATCTTCAGATATTACATACGATCCCATAACTAATTTAATCAAAACAAGAGATTTAATGACTAAATTTACGAATTATCTTTTTAATATCTTCTATAAAGGAAGGATTCAGAACATCAATTTCTTTGAAAATTCGTGGGTATTTGAAACCTGCTCGCTCTTTATGACCTCCACCTTCAAATTCCCTTGCGAACTCTCTACAATTAATAAAATTACTGTAGATAATGACATCCTTACTACGTGTGTCAATTCCAATGAATGCTTTTGCGCCGATGTATTTTTGTTTCAAAATCTTGGTTATTCTACCTCCTCCAATTTTAGCCCAAGAAACAACTAAATCACCAAAAGATTCCACTGGAAAAATGATTGCGTGATTTAAGGAAAAAGTAGATTCTTCTTCAAGCCATTCATTTAAGGAGCTTAGTTGTTCCGTAAACCAAGGATTATGGAAATCACCCTGAGAAAGTAAATCAACAATTTTATGCTTGTTTTTATTTTTTTGAGCTCCACGATTATAACCAATGATGGATTGCAAATCTGAAGCCAAATCATATCTATTCGTTCTAAAATCAGTGTCTCTGGCGAATTCCGCAATTTTAGACGCAATCTTATCATTTTTCAAATAATAATTTTTAACGATTTCAGCCGCACATTTTTCAGGATCATTGATGTAAAGATGAATTATGGACCTAATTTCTTCTTTTATTGATTCATCTACTATGTGATGATCAAACCAACAAATTTGACACCCTTTATTTCCTGCTTCTTTAAAATTAGAGAATATCTCTTTAAATGAATCGTTAAATCCTATGTCTGAGATAATTAAGTGAGATGGAATTGACTCTGTACTCAAAATAGTGTTAATTTTCTTAACAAAATCAGTATAATCTGCAAAATAATAAATTATCTCATTATTGCGGTTTTCAGAACTTAAATTAAAATAACGTCGAATAATTGCTTGTGAACCTAATCCGTCAAGATCGTGTTCATGAGTCAGTGAAACTATCATTCTTATTTATTTACTCGCAGAAAATTAATTAAACGATAAGAGTAAATCTATTTTTTAAATTTCATTTCAAAATAAATCCAAATAAGGTCCGACTTTCTCCTTGCCTCCGTTAGCGTTCACGAATTCAAGTATCTTCTTTGATAATTCCTTCTTTTTCTCGAAATATATTTCCATGTATTCCTCTCTGGTTTTATCTGGATATCTAATTTCTAACGCGGGATCCCTTCTTGAACATCCTCCTCGTCGCATGCAACAGTAAGAAATTGAACCAAAACAAACAAGATCAGAATCCCAATCGTTTTCTTTTGAAAAACCTTCCTTTATTTTCATAAAATCTTCTGGGCTCAGTCCTATATCGTTTAAAGATTCGTCTCTAGTACATTTATAACCAAATGTAAGAGAATGCCCTGGTTTACAACAAAAAGTCAGTCCTCGACAATCAGCATCCATGCATATGTGAATCGGAGCATTTTCCCATCCAGGTATTTTGCGAAGTTTATCTGGATCTAGATCAACCATAATGTAAACCTAAAGTTTATCGTTAAATTGTTATTGAAAATATATTAAAAGATATTAATTTTCTACTTTACATTTTATGAAAAACACCCAAAAGTAAATAACTTAACCTTTTAAAATATAAGAGGGCCCGATGCGAGAATTGAACTCGCCTCTAGGGATTCACATTGGATATTCCCGAGTAATACTCAAGAACTGTCCCCAATACTAACCACTATACGAACCGGGCCATTGTAAAATTACTTAGAAGTAAGTGATATAATATTACCTATTAAAAAAATTTTATGCGTTTTATTATTTTTCTTTTGCTTTGACAGCAGTTAGAAGATAGTTTAAAAATTGATTAATTGCATTTTCTAAATCTCCGGAATTATCAACAATGATGTCTGCGTCTGGAAAGTTTTGATTTTTTCTTGCCCTTTGAATTCTCTCTTCCAATCTTTCTCCACTTTCTCTTGCGCGTTCTTTTACTCTTTCAAGAGTAATTTCAAAAGGAACTTCTATAAATACAACCAAAATGTTTTGGTAAATTTCACGAGCTTTTTTCACAATTGTTCTACTAACATTTACGAGGACAGGATGACCTTTTTTCATCTGTTCATCAATTTCTATTGGCACACCATAATCGAGGCCATAAATATGCCATTGCAATGCAAATTTATCCCGCGCTGACATTTTTTTAAATTCTTCTGGTGTAACAGCAATATTATCTTCAGTTTTGGAAGAGGGTCTTGTTATAATTCTTTGCGTAAGATAAATATTTTTAAGCTTAGAAGGAAATCTTTCCTTTACTCCTTTCATTATCGAATCTTTACCGGAACCAGAGTTACCTACAACTAACACTAACAACCCCGGGAAATTCTTTTTATTCACTATTGGTCAAAAGAAATCAACTTTACATCTTTTTTAAGTCTAATTACACAACTCAATTTTCAAATTATTTTAAAAACATTTTTAAGATTAAATTGCGTTATCCATCATGTAAAAGCAATAATCGTTTATTATTAAAATGTCCAAGAATAAAGAAAATCCCGAAATTTCAGAGATACCTGAGAGCTATCAGAGATATTTAGATATTATCTTTACTATCTCAAAGAAAAAAAAAGGAGGGTGGGTAACAAATAAGGAGATAGCTGAAAATCTCCAAGTTGAGCCTGCTTCCGTATCCGGAATGCTTGAGAAATTAAAAAACACCCGACTAATAAAGTGGGAACCCAGAAAATCAATTAGGTTGACTGATAAGGGAAAAAAATACGCGCTTCAATTGGAAGAGACTCATTCGTTACTCCGAACTTTTTTTACAGATATTTTAAAAATTGATGATGAGGAAGTTGTTGAGAAAATTTCTTGCGAGATTGAACACCATATAACTCAAGAAGTAAAAGATTCCTTCCGCGACTTCATTTTAAAATATCATAAATAGATTTAATTATCATTGATGCTTTATTGATTTATTACAATTCTCAGATGAATTTGGTATGTCCGAAGCATTAGTTGATAAAATAAAAATCGTTAATGAATATTTTAATGGATTTACAAATTTCCTTGAACTCGAAGATTTTCGCTCCTTTCTATTGTTAACATTAACAAGTCAAGTTCCAATGAATATTATGGCCCAACTTGGTTTAGGTGGTAATAAGGATGTTATTAATATACCTTATAGCCCTGATTACAAAATGTATTATCAAAAGATCAATTTGATGTCCTCAAGCTCTCTAATAATATATACAAAGTCTGATCCAATTACGGAAGAGTTTATTTTAGAAAAAAACGATGAAATTTTTAAAAAATTTTTAAGTTTAAACGAAATTGACCTTGCTTTTAGAGGAAAGGAAAAGTTTCTATTTCCAAAAATTAGCGATTGCAGCGTTTTGGAAGATACAGAGCTTAATATAAAGATCGATGATTTCTTCTACAATTTAGAATCGTTTATTTCCTATACTCAACCAAATGTATTATTTGTTATAGATGCAGAAGATTCTTCAAAACCGGATTTAATATTCACTTTTAATTTGACTCCCCAGCTACCCAAAAAATTAGATGAAAATGTGCTACAAGTTGATGTGTATTTAGATAATGATAGAAAAACTAGAGATGTTAACTTCTTAAAGCGGGAAGCAGACTATAGTCTAACTTACTTAAAAAATATCAAAGAAATTAGTCATGCTGAACTTTACACATCATCGTTTTCTTTAGTTTTACACATTAAATCTTTAAATAAACCAATTTGAATGAGAATAAATCTTTTTCTTTTATATTAATGAATTAACATCAGTTATTCGTAAAAAATTAAGTAGTTAACACCATTAAGGTATTAATACTCTTAATTTATAAGTCATCCGACGAAATATGATAATTAATCAAAAAATAAGTAGTTCATATTTATATTATAAGTAAATTAAGGGTTGTAAATGATGAAGATAATTACTATAAACTTGCCTGAGAAGTATTTAGAAGCAATTCAGACTTTAAATGATTTAGGGATATATCCTAGTCGAAGCGAGGCGATTAGAACTGCGTTGAGCGAGTTCTTGGATGAAGAATTAAAAATGTTCAACGATTTAGAAGAAAGAACTTTTAAAATGCTTATCAGGAGCAATAAAAGTAATAGATCTTAACAAATTTATTTTTATTATTTTATATTCTCTAATCTATGTTAACCTCAACCTTGCACTTGTTACATCTTTTTGCTCCTCGAAATAATTGATTTCCACAATCTGGTCAATGATATCTTTTCTTTTCTTCTTCTACAAATTTTTCTGTTCCGTGTTCTCGCCAATATGGGATCGCTCTTAGAATAACCTTTTTCCCTACCGGAATAGGAAAATTATCAACATATTTACATGGAAAATCTTCACACTGATAACAGCCCTCAATATTCTTTTCTTTACAACACTTCTTGACCGGACACGCCCTACAGACTGGAAAAACAACTCCATCAGAAAAGCAACCCGTACATGCAATATCATCCGCATTTTTTGCAAAAGCTCGATATACAGGTAGTAATTTCTCTTTAAATTTCATGTTATTATCTTGATGTGCAATATATATTGCACACACACCACACCATAAACCACATGGTGCCAATAATTCTTTTTTTACTTCAACCATTTTTTCTTTCACAATAATTTTCTTAGTTATGGTAAAATATTGTCTTTAATAAATTTTAAATATTAATTTTAAATAAAGAATTAAACTAATACACAACATATTTACAATATTAATTAAAATTAGAATATATTTTAACCTTAATATGAAAATTGCTCGATATTATAATAATAACGATATTAGACTTGATGAGATTCCTAAACCAATACTAGGATCAGGAGAATTGTTGGTAAAAGTCAAAAAATCAGGAATTTGCGGTTCGGATGTTTTAGAATATTATAGATTTGCGAAAATGAAAAAATTAGGAGTAGACAATTTAATTCTTGGACATGAAATTGCAGGAGACATTGTAGAAATAGGAAGTGGTGTGAAGGGATTAAAAATAGGAGATCGCGTTTTTGTTTCTCATCATGTTCCCTGTTTTGAATGTTATTATTGTAATCAGGGACACCATACAGCTTGTGATTTGCTCCACAGCACGAATTTTGATCCTGGAGGTTTTTCTGAATATGTAAGAATCCCAAAAATAAATATCGAGAAAAAAGGCGTGTTTGTGTTAGATAAATCTGTGTCTTACGAAGAAGGTGTATTTATAGAGCCATTTGGCTGTGTTTGCAGAGCACAAAGATTAGCTAATGTTGGAAAAGGTTTAACTGTTTTAATATTAGGTAGTGGAGTATCGGGAATCTTACACGCGCAGTTAGCAAAATTAAGAGGAGCAACAAAAGTCTTTGCAACAGATATTAGTAGTTATAGGTTAGGAAAGATAAGTAAGTTTGGAGTTGATAAAACTTTTCATGCAAATGAGGACATTCCTTCGAAACTTCTGGAATTCAATGACAATAAATTAGCTGACATTGTTATCGTATGTACAGGAGCTTTAGCAGCAGCGAATCAGGCTTTAAATTGCGTAGCACCGGGAGGTACAGTGATATTTTTTGCAGTCCCAGGACCTGGCGTCAATTTAGAAGTTCCTATTAACGATTATTGGAGGAATGAAATAACAATAACAACCTCATACGGCGCTGCACCTGAAGATCTCCAAGAGTCATATGTGTGGATATTATCAAAAAGAATCAAAGTTACAGAGTTAATCACTCATCGGTTTCCTCTAAGTAAAGCAGGGGACGCCTTTAAAGTTGTTAGTGAAGCATCAGAATCGTTAAAGGTTATTTTAGAACCTAATTTAGTTGAATAATCCAAAAATTTATCTATTACATATACTTTTTTCTAAAATTTTCCAAGAGTATTCATAAAAAATAAAAATTGTTTTAGAGCCCAATAAAGAATAAAGAATGAGCTATTTATAGATTTTTTCTTATGCTTCTTTCAATATGCTTTCTTATTATCCAAGATTCCCAAAAAGCGTAAATTTTTAGCATTGCTCCTTTTATTTTTCTTTTAGGAAAGAATATATCTAATTTAAGCAACGCTTCTGTTTTCTCGCCAATTGTAAGTTTATGACCAAGTGTTTTTAGCGCAGAATTAACTTTTTCTTGATTTTCTTCTATTTTTTTTCTCATATAATTAAACGGTGTTCTATCGGGATTTTTAACTACATATGAATGACTCGAAGTTAATTGAATTGCTTTTTTAAGAAAAAACTCTTCAGCTAGATTAATATCCTTGATAGTTTGTTCAATAGAGCAATCCCTAAATCCATACCAAGGGCCAAAACCATTTACTCCTAGTTGAGTTTGGTCAAATCCCATACAACTTATATGTAAAATTTTTTCGGAAGGAAAATAAAAACCAACATGACCTAAGGAGTGCCCTGGAAAAGAGATGGTTTGCAGTTCGAAATTATCGAATCTTAATGTGTCACCGGGTTTAAACGATATAACTTCATTACAACTTTTATAACCCATTGAATTAACAAAGCTCATTCCAGTTTCTAAGTCAATATACTCTAAAAATCCAAAGTTATTTAAAAAATTATAACTATCTAACAAATTCGTGTGTTCTGGAACGGGAGTATATATGCTTACTCCCTTTTCGCTCCAAATATGCACATGAGCAGCGTGATCTAAATGCGTGTGACTGCATATATAATCCGAAATGGGCTTAAACGAATTGTATATGGCATTTGCATACTGTGGTTCAATATTAAGATCTATAATAATAGCGTGCCTATTTACACCCTTTTCTGGTAATTTAATTAAACCGTCGCACCTTGTAAAGATGCCTGATGCTTTGATTTGATGAACTAATAATAAATTTTTAGTAACCTTAGAAATTTGAAGATTTTCAATATTAGGTAAAGACATTAGTGCGAGTTAAATCTCTAAAGTAATTATAAAGGAAAATTATGAAATATTTATGAACTTAATCTTAACACAAAATTTTCTTAAAATAAATAAATATAAATAAAAAAAATAAAATTATAATCCTACTGGACCATTACTATAGATTTCATATGCTTCATCTACTGAAGCATTTTCGTGAACAATTGCCCTCACAGCCTTGATCATTCCTATTGGTTTATCTGATTGGAATATATTCCGTCCCATATCTACACCTACAGCTCCAGCATTAATTGCATTCTTAGCCATTTGTAGTGCTTCTTTTTCAGGCGTTTTCTTACCTCCCGCAATAACGACGGGCACGGGGCAGATTCCTGTAACATTTTCGAAGTTTTCGCAATAGTAAGTTTTAACAAAAGTAGCTCCTAACTCAGCGGCCATTCTGCTAGCCATTCCAAGGTAACGGTCATCTCTAACCATTTCTCTTCCAACAGCAGTGACTGCTAAAGTTGGAATACCGTATTCTTGTCCCCAATTAACAAGTTTGGATAAGTTCATTAAACTTTGTTTTTCAAATTCTCCACCAACAAAGATTGAGCAAGTTATCGCTGATACGTTTAATCGTATAGCTTCTTCGATGGTTACGTTAATTTCTTCATTTGAAAGCTCTTTTAACATGCTAGCGCCTGCTGATACTCTTAATACAATCGGAATATCGAAATCAGCTGAGACACAACTCCTCAGCATCCCGCGAGTAAGCATTAAGGCATCAGCATATTGAAACAGAGGGTTTAAATCCCCAAAACACTTTAGAGATCCCGGTATATTACCAAAATAGCCATGATCCACCGCAAGCATGACACAATGCCCTGATTTAGGCTTTATAATTCTTGCCAATCGGTTTTGCATTCCCCAATCCATATTTGATTCACTTTAGTCTGTTTTTATATATATTTTTGTTTTGATTAAGTATGAAAAATATAAATTCATTATCTTTTTTGTACTTTTCCATAGAAAAGTAATATCTTAAAAGAAATAGTCTATAATAAAAAGAGTTAGATTAATTCTTTATTTTAGCGCTTATTTCATTCGAAAATCTTTGCTTAATAAATTCTTTTATTAATAAGACGCGTTTTTTGTTAATTGTAGAAACAATCAACTTTGCTTTTAACTGTTTTATTAAATCTTTTTCGCTTATTCTTTTACTGTTCTCTAAAAGCGTTTTAGTGAATTCTACATCTTTTATAAACTGAAGAATATATTGAGCTAAATACTTTAATTGCTCGTCTTTATCTCTCCTCCCTAACGCGTTATCTATTATTGATTTTTCAAAGTCACATTCTGTTTCCCATGGTTTGTGTATGACATGTTTGCGAATATTGATTAAAAACGCGTCGGCATTACAATCTTTGAATTTTCTATAAAAAAAATCTTCATTAGTGTATACATATGTGTCGAATTCTACATCTTTTAAAGCATTACCATTTCTATACTGAAGAGGTATTAAGCTATCTAACGTTTCGTCTAATTGGTCTATATTAATCTGACATTCTTCACTTCTTATGACAAAAGAGGCATAATCAAATAATTTAGCGTGTATTAAACCAGCTACACAATTAAACCCAAAGGCTTCAATTAAACCATCCAAAGTTAAACCGTTTATTTCTTTTGACAAGGTTCCGTCTTGATCTGATGATACTGAGGTGTCTATTACATCATATCCAACGATTTGACCTTTAGTAGAAATAAAAACTATAAAATTATGATCCGTGCATACTGCTCCTTGAGGTACTTTAATCTTGACGGTACCGAATTTTTTTTGTAAAAATAGTGATTCTGGAACTGTAATTTGCTTCCCAACTCCGCATTTTGGGCAAGAAACATTAAAATTTTTCAAATTAGTACTCATTCAATCCCTCAACCTTAATTACTACATTTAAATATGCATAAAAATTATGTTAATGAAAAATTATATCCATGTGATATATTCGTATTTTTCTCGACAAAAATATTAAAAAAGTTTTCATTAAAAAATTTAAACTTTTAGATAAATTTTTTAACTATTTTTAGTGAAAAATTGTGACAATTATTGTAATTGATAACATTCAATGCATAAAATGCCGAGATTGTGTAGAAAAATGTCCCGAAAATCTTTTTTATTCTCCTCCCACTGAAATTGGTGAGAAAAGACAGGTATCATTTAAAGATCCAAATAAAAAATGTACTTTTTGTGGGCATGTATCGATATTTGCCCCACTAAGGCTATTAGTTACGAAAATGAAAATTAAATTTTTACAGAATTTAAAAGATCGTCAAATTTAGCTTTCCAATTAGAATATTCAAGCACATAATCAAATCCACATACTTTACGAAGTTCGTGCCTATTGAGAATATCATTCATTACCTTAGCACCTTCTATAGTCTTATCTCGTGGACCATAAGGATTAAAACGCATATTACTACCTGAAATAGATACATAATCACAAATGAAAAATAAATCTTTAAATATATAAAAGGTAAATCCGGGAGTGTGACCATTAATATGATATGCTTCAATTTCAGAAAAATTATAATCATTCTCAAATTTTTTATCGAAAGGATATTTTTGAGCAAGTACTTGTTTGGAATCCTCTTTATGAATCCATAAAAAAGCAGAATAATAACTACGGTATAAATTTGAAGCTCCAAGAAAGTGATTATGGGTAAACATGATTTTGTCCATCCTCTCAATATCTTCACTGAAGGTGGAAGGACAATCAATCCAGATTGTCTGTTTTCCAGTCATAATGCAATATGCTGAATGTTCTAATCCAAGTGGAGGTGAAGAATTTAACCGAATTACTTTATTATTTACTATTGTTTCTATAATTTCATAATTTTTAGAACATTCTTCAGCAGTAATAAATTTCACATTTAACGCTCCACAGAAAGGACAATGTTCAGGATAGTATCCAATCATATTAAAACCGCACACTTTACAAACATATTGCTTCTCTTTTGTTAATAACGTATATTCCACCTATTATTTACAGAATATATTGACACTTATGTAACTAAAATTATATATTAAACTTTAACTCATTGATTAAATAAACCAGTAAGAAATAAATATAGATAACATATAAAATAAATCTTAAATATCAAAAATACAGAAGTGAATTTGCTGAAAGCTAATATTGATGAGAAAAATTCAAATTACATGTACAAAATAATTCAAACTATTATTGATACATGTGGTCCAAGAATGCCATGTAGTCCTCAAGAAGCTCAAGCTGCCGAGATAATCAAAAAAGAATTAGAGTTAGTCTGCGATGAAGTCACTTTAGAAACTTTTTCTTGTAACCCGCGTGCATTCCTAGGATATATTAAAGTTGATATAGTTTTAGTACTATTATCGTTCTTATCGTTTTTTCTTATACCACTTAATCTTTTCAATTACTGGGGCTATATTATGTCGTTTTTATCTTTTAGCTTCAATTTAATATCAATCTTAATATTATGGAATGAATTTTTCAACTATCGAGAGTTTATTGACCCTCTATTTAAATCAAGAACTTCCCAAAATGTCATTGGGAAAATTGCTCCTCACGAAGAGCCAAAGAAAATCATAATATTTTCTGGTCATCACGATAGCGCTCTTCAGTTTAATTTATTAACTTATCTAAAAATAGGATATCCAATTATAATATTCATTGGATTAATAATTATGATCCTGTGGCTGTTTACATCCATATTTGTTCTTTTAGTTATGATAACAAACTTGCTGAATTATGATTTTTTCTTCATTTTTGCACTAATACTTTTCTTAATAGGCATCCCCGCATTTATTGGGTTATTTTTTTTTGTTTCTTTTGGAGAAAAGGCAAATAAAGTACCTGGAGCTGTTGATAATTTAAGTTCAGTAGCAATAGTCTTAGCTATCGGTAGTTTTCTCAAAAATCATAAAGAATCTATACCCAAAAATACAGAAATTAGATTAATTTCTTTCGGATGTGAGGAAGCAGGTTTGAGAGGCGCTTATCGGTATGTAGCTAAACATCTTGACGAATTAAAAAAATTTGAAGTAGAGTGTATCAATATGGATGGAATCCACAGTAGCGATAATATTGCAATAATTGACTTTGAACCATCAACGAGGACTAAACATTCTAAGATTGTTATTGAAAAAATATTTAACGCAGCAAAATCTTCCCAAATCAAGGTGAACGCTTCCGCTTTAGGTGGTTCTAATACTCTTGAGAAAATTTTTGGGCAAGTTACTGGAGGTACTGATGCAACTGCATTTTCAAAATCAGAAATTAAAGCAGCAACTATAACAGCCATGAATCTGAAGAAAATGCTTGAATTTTATCACCAACCAACAGATACATCGGATAAAATTGAAGAGGGAGCCCTTGAGCGCGTTTTAAAGATTTGCCTTGCTTATATTACTAATGATTCTTAAATTTAATGAGGATTTAAGGCGATTACATTTTAGTTACGATTATCCTGGTTCCTTTTTAACAACTAGCTTGACTAACAGTATCCCTAAAACAGTAGGGATTATTGCGGTGCCTATAATAGCAAATAATACGAAATCAACGATACTACCATATGTCTCAATATCAATATATGTAAATAATTGCCCTACACTATCTATTAAATAATGTAAAATAATAGAGGGGATTAAACTCTTAGTTTTAATGAAAAGATAACCCAAAAGAAAGCCTAATATTGTTGCGTAGACTACTTGTATCCCTGTAAAAAACAAAAAGCCTCCTGATAAGAGGTTGAAGAAATGGGTTAAACCAAATAATATAGATACGAAGATTAATACCGTTGTTCGAGAATATTTTCTTAAAGATAAAGTGGATATTACCCCTCTAAATGAAATCTCCTCCCAGATCCCTGGAATTAACGCTACTATAAAAAGAAACCATCCATAGATCGAAACACTAGTCCCAGGATTTCCAAATATTACATCCAATTCGAAATTATAATTACCAAATATATTACCAGTAATAAATGCACTAATGAAAAATATAATTGAGCAACCAATTCCAAGAAAGATATTTCGTACTATTTTTCTATCAGGTTTTAAACCGATAGTCTTAATATAATCTTTTAGAGATTCTTTTCCATTTGGAAGACCTAAAGATCGTTGAACAAAGAATATCCAGACTAATGTCATTATACCAAAAGTTAAGAAAAAGTTAAGAAAAAGGTATACAATAAAAGGTATAAATTCAATTATGAAAAGAAAAGGCAAAACAATATTCCCAGATAAAAATAAGGTTCCACCATATAAAGCTAATAAAGTAATGGTCCCAAAGGATGGATATTTTCTGAGGATTTCTCTAATACTTATAGTTTGTCTCTTTCCCGGTATTTTTGGAAACATACTATTGAAAGAAAGTAATAAAACGCCTAAAGCGAGGATTCCGCCAATAAAAGTGGCTAGAAACATCATATTAGCGTTGAAAAATAATATTAAAATGCCACCCATGAAATTGAAAGCAAAGTAAATTAGATATTGAACTACTACCATTATGAACCATTTTGTTACCTTTTTCTCTGGATTAAATTCTTCTACAACAAATTTATATTTCATTCTACCGAAAAATCGAATCTTCATTTGGAACATGGACATTAATAGTGTTAATACAACGGGATAATAGGAAATAAAAGAAAGCAGATAACTTGAAAATTCTGGATTTCCTAAAAACAAGATAATAGGTAAAAAAAAGGAAATGCTTTGTATTGAACCTAATAATAATAATTTCGCTTTCGCTTGGTCACGAGTACGAATTGGTAAAGATGATAGAATTGAAGCACCCGTATCTTCCATGTTTAAAAATCCCGAAGAAAGCATCATCGGGATCATAGGTTGATAAATAGTTATCAGAGCCCAAATCATAATGTAATCTTCAACAAATGAATCCATAAGCCCTGTTGGACTGATTAATAGCGGGATTAACACCATTAACGGAAGAATAAAGGGTATTATAATGAACATAAATGTCTGAATATCTCTTGTAGCAGTAGATAAATCTTTACGAATATAGGCTTTAATAGGAGTTCGGGGCTCGATTAGAACCTCGATAGGTTTTTCAGAGATTATTTTTGAAGATGATGAATGTTTCGCTTCAAGAGACGCTGATGAAGTTACCATTCTCATAGCTCTTAAAGCCCTTCTATAAGTAAAAAAGGTTAATAATATAGAAAGACCAAGTCCAAATAAGGATGAAACCCACAAAATTGGAGTAAAGCTTAACGGCTCCATGGACATAGTTATTAAAAATCCAGGCGAAAAAAGATACGGAATTAAACTCATGATTATATTAACTATCAGTGGAATATCTAAAGATGTCATCAAATCAAAAAAAGCCCCTGCTGAAGTAAATATCCATTGCATGAAAAATGAAGCAGAAAAGATGACTACCACATAACTTAACATCGTGAAAATTCGAATGAGAGTAGCTTTCCTAGAACCTGCTTCGCTAATTTTCAATACCCGACTAATCCTTTCCGCTATTAATACAAGTATACTAAAAGAAAACATCACATTAATAACAGATATCATCGCAGCGACTAATGCTAGCAGGATGTTAAGAGAGATAACGAACAAAATAATCGGTAATGCAACAATCATTGTAATGAGTCCTACATCTAAGTTATGGAAAACAGTCATAAAACCTAACTTTCTTAACCTTTTCTTGGAGATGGGTAGCGTCTCATACCATTTAAAAGCATCTCCAGACATCATGGCGCCGATTGCGAACATACCGAGCATCGTGAGGTAAAGTAATTGCATTATATTAAAAGATCCAAATAAGATACCTCCAGGAATCAAAACAGAATCTGGGATTACAGATGAATTGCTAAGCAGGGAACTTACCTGAAAATAGGTACTAATTGGTAAAAAAACTACAAATAAAAGCATCACTGCAAAAACTACTTTCATTGCAAACGCTTGCTGTTTAATTGAGCCCTTATTTTTTTTATATTTTTCCATAAGACGAGCTTGGTTTGCTCCGGAAGATAGAACCTGCGATTCCATCACAATTTCGAGATTAGTATACTTTGCAAGTTTGTAAAGTCCTAAATTTTTCTCAGCCATAATTAAAAGATCCTTAGTTTCTCTCGTTAAAAGATTTTCTCAGCTTCTTAACTATTTCATTTACGCTTATATCTTGTTCAGTTAATCGTAAGAACACATCTTCCAGATTTGCTCCTAATCTATCTGCTTGTTGACGAAGTTCTTCCATGGTTCCAATACCAACTAATTTTCCCCTATTCATTATAGCAATTCGGTCACATAAATCTTCTGCTATTTCCATGATATGGGTTGAAAATAGCACTGCACCGCCGTTTTCGATATGGATATCTAAAACCTCTTTGACAACTTTCACTGACTTTGCGTCAAGACCGGCTAAGGGCTCATCCATAATAAGTAAATCAGGATCATGGAGAATTGCTGAAATTATTTGAATCTTCTGTTTATTCCCATGAGACAAAGTTGCTACTAATTGTTCGTAATATTCTAAAGCTCCTAAACTCTCCAAGTACTCTTGTGCTCGTTTTGAGGTCTCCTCTGCTTCTAAGCTACGAATAGAAGCTATAAAATTAAACAAGTTTTTAGGCGTAAGAGATTTAAAAATCAACGGTTCTTCAGAAACGTAACCCACGCGGCTTTTAATTTGAACTTCTTCCGTTTCGGGATTTAAACCCATTATCCTAATATCACCTTGATTCGGTTCTAGTAAACCTAATAATAACTTAATAGTAGTAGTTTTACCCGCTCCGTTAGGACCTAATAGGCCAAACACTTCTCCCTTTTTAACTTCAAATGAAATTCCATTTACCGCTTTAATATCCCCAAAAAATTTCTGTAATTCACTTACAGAAATCATTACATTATCATTCATTCTACATCATCACATTAAAATTTTTTAAAATTTTTATCGTTTATTATTTATAACCTCTTTATTATAATCTTTCCAAAAAACCAATTTAGTTAATCCAATATTCAGAATTGTCGGAATTACGCCTAAAAATACAATTAAAAATACTCCTACGAGAACTATGTTTTCGATGTAAACATTTAGAAAAACTAGTCCTACTGTATCGATTAAATAATGATAAATAATGCTTGGAAGAAGACTATTGGTTTTTAAATACATATAACCCATTGAAAAACCTATTAAAGTAGTATATATAACTTGAAATAGCGTATAAATATGATCTCCGCCCGATAATAAAACTCCTACGATGTTAAAAGCATGTGCTAATCCAAAAATAATCCCACTTATTAAAATCGTAGACATACGCTTGTACTTTTTTGATAGAAGCGGTATAACAACACCTCGAAATGCTACTTCTTCCCATAACCCCGGCCTAATCATAAAAATCCAAATGAACCAACCCAACATGAAAGGATAAGGATTTGGATCTCTAAACAAAAACTCAGGATCAAAATAAAAAACGCCTAATAAATTTCCCCCTATAAATAAGCTACAAATAAGAATAGCAGAAGAGCAAAACCCCACAAGGAGATTCCGACCTAGCGGTTTAATCCTTGTTAATCCGATTGTTTTAGTATAACCTAAAATAGTTTCATCTTTACGAGGTAATTTCATTCCTTTTGGCACTATATAGAGTAGCAAAAGTGCTATAAAACCCTCAATCAAGAGAAATTCTACGAGTAAGATTCCTGTAAATTCTAATCCCAATATAAGGGGGAGAAAAATAACCTCAATAAAAGTTGCAATCCACGGAAAAAATACATATAAAAGCATTATTGTTATAGCCCCAAGAATTGGTTTATTTCTTAATAATCCCCTTGTTTCATATAGTGGTAATTTCTCAAATGGAGGGAACATTTTAGTAAAAGTGTAAATAACCACAGATAAACCAATTAAGCCTAAGAAAAATAAAATGATTGTTGTGGGGATAAACCCTAAACTTAAGAAAAAGGTAAAGCCAAGTATTAGAATAAAAATACATATTCCTATATCCGCTCCAACTATGGCAATCCATTTCGCTACTTTATGTCTAGAATTAACTTCTTCAAGAACATACTTGTATTTCATTGTGCCAAATAATCGCACTTTCATTTGAAATACAAACAAGAGTAACGTCCAAGAAATTGGTAAACTTCCTATCATCAAAATTAAGACATATACAGATTTGGTTAAAAAAGTTAGAATTATCGCCATTAAAGTTAATGAAATTCCTTGAATAATTAGCATCAATATTAATTTTCCTTTAGCTTGATCTCTCGGTAAAAGAGGTAACGAAGCTAATGTAGAGGAACCTGATTCCTCTAGATTTAGTAATCCTCCAACAAGCAGAGGTGGAATAAACTGACTGGCAATCAAAATTATTGACCATAATATCATAATACTAAAGGTTGAAGATACTTCTTCAGTTACAACTCCTTGCATTGATAAAATCATAATTATAGGGTATAAGATAGGCATGAGAATAAAAATTAATGATTGATAATCGCGAGTTGAGGAGATTAAGTCTTTATGCATATAAGATTCAACAGGAGACGTTGTTTTAACTTCAATAACAACCGGTTCCAAACTTTTATCCGTTTTTCTTTTGGATTCCTTTTTAGCTTTAAAAGCGTCAATCTCAAAAGTTGCTACGCTAGATAGAGATCTTATGGCAATTTTGTAAGTGAGATAGGTAATTCCTGCTAATATTGCCATCCCCACTACACTTGAGCTTAATAAATTTAGTGGAACTGGACCATTTATCATACTTAAACTTATAAAATATCCAGGAGCAAAAGGTAATGGAATAAAACTCAGTACCATATTTAAAAAAGTTGAAGGAGGATTTAGTTGAAACTCCCCGGCAAGAACTACTATAGCGTTTATCCCTATATTTAGAACAAAACTAGAACCGAAAGCTATAAGGAAAAACCCAACTAATGAGACCATTCTTAATATGTTAGCTTTACTTGAATTTCGGGTTGATTCTGAAAAAATTCGGCTAAACCTATCTCCAACAATAATCAAAAAGCTTATCGCTAGAATCGTTATAAGAAAAGAGGATATAAGAGATGCCAAAAATGTAAAGATATTCTGAGTTATAATGAATAAAGCAATCGGAAACATGAATGTCATTATAATTATTGGAATACTAAGATTACGAAACAAGGTCATAAAACCTAATCTCTTCAAATCTTTTCGAGATACCGGTAAAGTCTGCAACCATCTAAAAGATGAACCTGACATTAGACTGCTCGTAGTAAACAACCCAAATAGAAAGATATAAAGGATAGACATAATCAAATTAATCCAGATAAAAAAACTTAAGAGGAAAATTTCTCCTTCTAAAGGGTAAGATGGAGAAATTTCATCTTTTATTGCAAAATATATAACGATGGAGAGCAAAGGCATTATCGTCATCACAAAACCCGAAACAATCTTTAACGAACTTGATTGTCTTTTTATATACTTATTATTTTTCTCGCACTTTTCTATTATTTTAGCTTGATGGGATCCAGCAGACGCAAATTGAGAGTCCATAATCATCTCAAAATTCGTAAATTTAGAAAGTGAGAAAGCGTTCAACCTTTTTTTCTCATTCAATTTAAATTATCTCCTTAATTTTCTTTTTATAAGAGTTTCTTAACTTCTTTACAATATCTTCTACTGAAGAATCTTCTTCAGTTAGTTTAAGAAAAACTTCTTCAAGGCTTGCGCCAAATTTATCCGCTTGTTTCCTAAGTTCCTCAATGGTTCCAACTCCTACTAATTTACCTTTGTTAATTATAGCGATACGATCGCATAAATCTTCTGCGACTTCCATAATGTGAGTCGAAAAAAGAACAGCGCCTCCTTTTTCAATATGCATATCTAAGATTTCTTTTACTACTCTAACGGATTTAGCATCAAGTCCCGATATTGGTTCGTCTAATATTAAAAGGTCAGGTTCATGAAGAATGGATGCAACAATTTGGATTTTCTGTTTGTTTCCATGCGATAGCGTAGCGATCAGCTGTTCATAATGCTCCATTGCACCTAAACCTTCTAAATACTCTTGCACTCGCTCTGTAGCTTCCTTTGGATCTAATCGTCGAATAGAAGCTATAAAGTTAAACAGATCTTTTGGAGTTAAAGATTTGAATATTAGTGGTTCTTCTGAAACGTACCCTACATTTTTTTTCATTTGAACTTCTTCGCGCTCGGGATTTAACCCGAAAATGCTGACTTGCCCTTCTAAAGGTTCAAGCAATCCCAATAAAAGTTTGATCGTGGTTGTTTTTCCCGCTCCGTTTGGACCCAATAGTCCAAAAACCTCACCTTTATAAACATCAAACGAGATGCCATTGACGGCTTTAACTTCGCCAAAATACTTCTTTAAATCTCTTACAATGATTATTTTGTTATCTATCATTCTAATACTTCCTTTAAAGTTTGAACTTCTATTTATAGTAGTATTTCAGTTTGAAATATAATTAGTAAGAATATATTTTTTTATATTTAATACTATATACCTTCAATATATAAATGTTATGATGATTCTGCTCGCTTTATAAGTTGACATTTGAGTCGTTTTAATCAAGAAATATAAGATCATATAAACATATATATGAATTATAATTCAATTGATCAATATTTCTATAATTTTTTGTTTAATTTAATTCAATCCTTTTTTTGTTTAACTATTATAGCAATTGATAAGATAACAATTACTGAACCAATTAAAGAAAAAATCGTAAAATGCTCTCCTAGCATTATAGTTGCAAATATGGCAGTAACAATTGGAGTGGGTGAAAGGACTATTGTGGCGTTCGATACATCCAAATATGATAATGTTTTATACCAAAAGAATAGTCCAACTCCATAAACGGTTCCCATTACTATAAAAAAGAACCAATTAAGAGAATTATAAAAAACGCTAAGACCTAACGGTGAAAAAATTAAGAAAGTACTTATCAATATGAACCCACTCAAGACATTTCGAACAAATACCATCTGAATAGGAGTAAATTCTTTCTTACTAAACAAATTTTTTGTTAGAGTGTGACCAAACATCCATAAAGCTGTAATCAATAATACAAGCAATACACCAATTAAAATATCGATGTTAAATGCCAGAAAATTGAGTGAACCTTGAGTTATTGCTATTACTAAACCGAAAAATAGCACGATTGAAAATACGATTTGAAGTCTTGAAATTTTTTCTTTTAATAACAAGTAACCATACAGTAATCCAAAAAAAACGGAAGTTTTCTGAGTCAACGATCCGTTTATAGCACCAGCTAATCGATATCCTACAAAAAATAGAAGTTGATTAACGCTAAAGATTATCCCGATAAAAATCAATAACCAAAAATTTTTTTTCAAACTTTTCAGAATTGATTTATTCACTAGTAATTCGGTATTTCCATCGTATCTGCTTTTATTCACTTTTAACTCTAGAAGCATGATAGGAAGAAATATAATTGCCTCGATCAAACATGTCATAGCAGCAAAGGCGTGAGAATCTATAAACATCGCTGAATTTGCCACAATCGGTTGAAATCCAATGAGCACAATTCCTATAATTCCAAAAATTAAGCCTTTTCTTAAATCATTACTCACGTTATCTAAGAAAAACCATAAAAAATTAAAAACTTTTACAATGTAAAAGAGCAGTAGAGATCTGTCCTAAAAGTAAAGAAAAACATTAATATTGATTCACTCCTTTAATTATTGATTATGAATAGTTTTGAACGGATATGGACGGCATTAAATCTTGAAGAAGCAGATAGAATTCCAACACATACTATAAATATTGATGGAAATGTCGCTGATCAAATCTTAGGTCGCCCGAAACGAACTGCTTTTGATATATTTGATGAGATGGAACAGAAATATCCAGATGAATGGTTGGACAAGATTAATGATATTCTCCTCGATATTGAAATTTCAACCTTTTCAAAAGCGTTAAGAGCAGGATACAACCTTGGATTTGATGGAGTGGGATTACAGTACATCCCTTTTATCCTTGAAAGTCAAACAGAAATGACAGATGTGTTTGGAAAGAGACATAGGGTCAGAAATATCGATGGCAACCCTTATCCTGATTATTATGGTGGATATATTAAAAATCGAGAAGATTGGGAATCGTATCCCAGACCAGATTTGAAAGATGAATATAATAAAGCCAAAAAATTTTACAAGGGCGTTTTGAGAAAATGCCGTGATATAAAGGATGATATTTGTATTTTCGCCCAAAACGCTTTAACATCAGTTTTTCCGCCTGTTTGGCAGGGAATGGGAATGCCGGCGTTTGCGCGAGCACTTAGAAATGATTCTGAGCTTATTAAGGAACGATTCAGGTTCACAACTGATTATACTCTCACAACTTTTAAAGCTTATCATGATTGTGGTGCTAAAATCTTTTTGGAGGGCGGAGATATAGCTCATAGTGGAGGACCTATGATCCATCCTAAATATTTTGAATCTTATGTAAAACCGTGTTATCAAGAAGTAGCAGAAGCCATTCATAGCTGGGGGGGTAAATACATATTGCATACAGATGGAGATGTTACTAGTCAATTAGATTTTGTTGTAGAATGCGGTTTTGATGGATTGCAATGCTTAGAACCTCCGCTTGTTAATTTATATGATGTAAAGAAAAGAGTTGGTGATAAACTATGCTTATCAGGAAATATTGATACAAGACACATTCTCGTAAAGGGTACTAAAGAAGAGGTCACAGACGCAGTAAAACATGCAATTAAAGCATTAGGACCTAATGGAGGGGCTATGATATCGCCTGCTAATTTTCATCCACAAATTTCTGTTGAACGATTAAATTGGATGATTGAAGCGGCTAATAAATTTGGTGTATACCCCTTAAAGCTTTAAGATTCAGCAACTCTATTTAACTTTAAAGAATCTGTTTAAAGTATGTGTGGTTAGTTATTCTTTTTTTCCCTAATAATCATAAAAATCGAGAATATTATAATAATAGTACCAATTAAATGAAAAAATGTGAAGATCTCTCCAAGGATTATGAATGAGAAAAAAGCGGAGACTATTGGTGTGAGAGAGATGATAATGGTTGATTTCCCAATTTGAATATATGTTAAAGCTTTATACCAAAGATATAGAGATGCTCCGTAGTCAATCGCCATGAGTAGAAAAAATATAAAATTATAAGGATCAATAATGATAGCGAAGTTTTCTAGTGGAAAGATTAGAAAATAAAGTATTGTAAGCAGTACCCCTGATATTAAATTCCTTAGGAAAACTACTTGAGAGGGAAATAATTCATTTCGCTCAAAGCCTATTTTTGTAAGTGTATGTACTAAAGTAAAAAGTATCACACTAAAGAGAAGAATAAGAACACCTAGATTAAACTTAAGTATATTTAAGGAACCATCAGTAATCGCAATCACAAGTCCAAAAAACAATAGAACGCAAAACAGAATTTGGACTTTAGATATCTTCTCTTTTAAGAATATAAATCCAAACATTAAAGCAAAGATGATCTCAGATTTCATAGTCAAGGAGCTTATAATTGGTCCTGCAAGTTCGTAACCAATATAAAGTAAAATCGGTACTACACTAAAAGTTAATCCTATAATTGTAATAACTTTTATATTGGATTTTTTTTTCCAACCGTGAATTAGAGATGAATTCTTTTTATTTGATACTGGATCATTTAATAAGTCTCTTTTTAATTTACCCCTTTCTATAAAAAATATAGGGAAAAAGAGTATAGCTTCAATCAAGGCTGTAATAGCTCCAAATAAATAAGGATCGATTATATCGGGTCGTGCAATAGAAATTACTGGCTGTAGTCCAATTGTAAAAATACAAATCGAAGCAAAAATAATTCCTTTTTTTAAATTATAATTTTCCACGCTAACTTCCAAATTGAGTAAAAGCTTTTAATTGATCTGAATTAAAGACGGGGCCATCTTTGCAAACAGTAATATTATTATTACTTCCAATACAACAAGAACCGCATAATCCTAACCCACATTTCATTTTTCTTTCTAAACTGGCTTGGATTTGGATATTCCTTGCATCTGCTAGTTCAAGAACTTTTTTCATCATAACTTCGGGACCACATGTAGCAATCAAATCAAAGTTCTCGTTATTAATTAATTCTTCAACTGGATCAGTAACAACACATTTCTTTCCTATAGATCCATCTTCTGTAGTACACATAGTATCTGGAATCAATCCTATTAATCTTTCAGCAAAAATCAACGAATCTTCATCTTTAGCTCCAATAGCAACTTTTACATTTGCCTTATTTTGTTTCAAAATATCAATTAAGGTTGTTAACGCTGCGATTCCCATTCCTCCTCCTACAACAAGAATATTTTTAGAATCTTCATAATTAAACGAATTCCCAAAAGGTCCTCGAACTCCAATTGAGTCTCCTTCACTCAATTCGAACAATTTGGATGTTCCCTCTCCTATTTTCTTAACAGTTATTTCAATGAGGTCTTCATCTATGTTCGAGATGGACATTGGGAGAAAGTCAATATCAGGTAGCCATAATATGACAAACATTCCTGGTTTGTATGCATCCGCAATCCTCGAGTTTCTAATGACAAAACTTCTTATTTCCGAGGAGTGTTCTTTAATGGATAAAATCTTTACTATGTCAGTTTTATTTCGGGTTAAATCTAAAACAAGCTCCTTCATAGTGTCCCCTAGAGGTTCTATTTCGATAATTCCTTTTTCAACGGCTAAATCAAAAACTTCTTTACCTCTTTCTGTTCTTACAATTAAAGTGTTCCACCCATCTTTACTACCAAATTTTCCAATTGATAAATCCGCGAACGATGCCGTGTAATCAGAACAAGAAAAACAAGCATTTCTAATCGCTTTATCATATAGATAATTTAGTGGAATATCCTTTACAGTAGAATTACTGGTTATTTTCATGTAAAAATTATCTTTATTAGTATTTATTTTTTCTATATCGCTAGATTTAATCCCGAATTCGTTAAATGTGATATCTAATAATCGATTATAATAAGTACCAAAACAAAAGGTCCCGATAGCTAATGTTACTAAATCATACGCCTCGTAATCAAATGCTGGATGGTTCTGTAATTTCCTTAGAGCCTGAACCTGACAGGGAGTTCCTACAACGGCAATATCTACGTTTTCTTTATTGATGGCCTCTCCTAAAAGTGAAAGTAATGGACCTTGACTTGGTTTATATCCAGCTCCTTTGAAAATATCTTGTGAATTTTGGGCTATTATCGGAATAGGCTTAAAGTTTTCGTCTTTATCAGTAATAATAGAACAATCGATCAAACCGTTTTCCATAGCCAACCATAATAGCCCTGACAATGGACCAGCGTTCTCTGGCACACTTTCTCTTGCTTTATCTGTGAGCTTTATTGAAGCAATTTCTAGATAATGTCCCAAAATCTTATCGTGTTTTTTTCCAAAAACCCACTTATCTAATAACGATAAAGGAATTGCTTCAGTTTCCGTTTTTGGACAAAGATTATAACAGAGTCCAAAACCATCTTTACATGTGTTCACATCCTTACAAGAACCATCTTCGATAGGGATCTCTTTTTCTTTATCAAATTGAATGTTTGCACAGAATGCCCCACACGCGCCACAATACACGCATTTTCCGGTCTGAATTATCTCTTCAGATAACTCTTTCCAGCCCTTTTGAACTTTTCCGATACGCATCCTAAGCTTTCTCCTCCTTTAGCTTGCTAATAAATTTTTCTGCTTCTTGTTTTCCTAATTCAAACGCCTCTAAATTTTGATTAATAGTTTCACTCGGAACGAATTTCTTAATGGTTTCAATAGCTGATTGCTCAGAAAAAATTCTTGAAAGAGTAGTAAAAACTCCAAATAAAATAGAATTTCCAAACACCATTTTATTAAAGATCTCTACTGCGATTTTTTGGATTGGAATCCCAATTGCTTTATCAATTCGTTTTGTAGCTCGGAATGTTTTTATTGTAGAAGTGTCCCATATCAGATATCCTGTGTTTTCGTCCTTTTTAAGATGTTCTGGTTTTACATTTTTAGCAGCTTCCTCGGACAGTACAACTAAGAAGTCGTAAGGCTGCATAGCTTTTGGATAATCTATCGATTTTACACTCTTATCTAAATCTATAACCACCTCAGCCCAGCACTTTCCTCCTCGAGCAGATGAGCCGTATGCTTCAGTTTGTGTAGCTGCTAAGTTTCCATATAATGAACTTGCGTTAATTATCATTTTTGAGAGTGTAATTACTCCTTGTCCACCATATCCGACGATTCTAACTTCATATCTACTCATTTCCAATCCTCTCCCATAGCAGTTTTCTGAATCTTGGAATAGACTTCAGAGTATTCGGGTTTGCTAGTATCGTAGCGAAATTCACCAATAACATACCTATTAAAAAGTTCATCCTCATCCATAAATTTAGCTTGATTTTTTCTTATTGTATTTCTTTTTATCCAATCTATCATTTTTCCCCCTGTATCCATCTTATTACCCGGAATATCCAAATCTTCTGCACCAAGATTATCAAGATTTTTACTACCAAAATATGTTAAACAAGGGGTTATTACTTCAATCACCGAAGTTCCTTTATGTCTTAAAGCTTTTTTAAAGTATTTCATTAGTGTTCGTGGATGCGCTACCGTGGTTCTGGCGACATATGTAGCACCTGCAGCTAAGGCAAGTTTCACAGCATCGCTTCGTTCTTCAAAAACTTTATAAGGAGTAGTTGTACTTTTTGCGCCATATAAAGTAGTTGGAGCACTTTGACCCCCCGTCATTCCATATATACTATTATTAAATATGAGAATAGTGCAATCAACATTTCTACGACAGATGTGAATAAAGTGATTTCCTCCAATTCCTAAGCAATCTCCATCGCCAGTAAATACAATTGGTTTCAAAATAGGATTTGCCATTTTCACTCCCGTAGCTACTGCTGGAGCACGACCGTGAAGTGTAGTAATTTTCTGAGCCTTATGATGAGCTAAAGTTACTATTTGAGTATAACATCCAATACCAATAATTAATGGATATAATTTATGATCTAATTTCTCGTCTTCGAACACCCGTGTAAAAATATGACCTATTATTCCATATCCACAACCGGCACAAAAGAGAGAATTATAACTACCATAGAGATTTCCTCCAAATGAATATTGAACATAAGGATGGTCAGGTTTTTCTGTTGGATATCGTGGACCTAGATCTGACATTATTTTGATACCTCCTTTATAATATTTAATATATCATCTGGATGATGTAAAACACCTACTTTTGGGATTTTTGTAATCGGAGTTTCAAGTTCTTTGACTCTTTCTACTTGCTCTGCAATAAATCCCGTATAATTTAATTCAGGTACAATTATTGCCTTCGCATCTTTCACAACATTTCTTATTTTCTCGTCAGGAAATGGCCAAACAGTTATTAATCTAAATACTCCCACTTTTATTCCCTCTTCCCGAGCTTCATCGACTGCTCGATAACTAGCTCTCACAGGTAGCCCATAGGCGATAATGACGATATCTGCATCTTCTAATCGATATTCTTCGGTCAATGAGATTTTGTCAATGTTTGATTTTACTTTTTCAATCAACATTTCAATAAATGATAAGACATCAGATGTCGGAAGACCATGTGTATTATGAGGCAATTGAAGAGATGTAGGTGGGTAATAATCCGTACCTAATATTGGAGGTTTAGGAATTACATATTCTTCAGTTTCATCATCTTTATATGAATAAATTTCAGAATAATCTTCGGGTAACTCACGTGAAACCACTCTTTTAATTACTTCTTTCTTTGGTGGAATGTAAACTGGCTCATGAATATGTCCCAAATAGGCATCAGAGAGAATAAACACAGGACAACGATAAGTTTCAGCGAAATTAAACGCTGTTATTGTCAAATCAAAAAGTTCTTGGCAGTTCATAGGAGCTAACGCAATAACTTGAAATTCTCCATGACCTGCAAATCGTATTAATCCTATATCGTTATGATGCGGTGCGGTTACGGGTCCGTGACTACCAGGACCAACGCGTTGAACATCGCAAAAAACAAAGGGTATTTCAAGATTTGCTGCCATCGAGATAGTTTCAACCATTAAAGAAAGGCCAGGTCCAGAAGTCGCGGTCATTGCTTTTGCTCCAGCTAAAGACGCTCCAATAACGGCATTAATTGATGCTAACTCATCTTCCATTTGAAGACAAGTTCCTCCAACTTCTGGTAATCGCTTAGCAAGATGTTCGATAACTTCAGTGGAAGGAGTTATCGGATACCCCCCAAAGAAATTTAAACCTGCAACTAATGCTCCTTCTGCCATCGCAACATTTCCCATCATAACGTATTTACCTTCTGGTAAATATCTTTTCGTATTTTTTTCATTCATTTAAATATTTCACCACACTAAGTTTTAGCTTTTTTAGTTTTAATTTCTTCTTCATCTAAAACATAAATACACCAATCGGGGCATCCATATTCGCATCTTCTACAACCCGTGCAGTACTTAGCTTTACCTTCTTTAACTTGAGGGATATAAGCAATTCTCATATTCAATTCATCACTGAGTTCTAAAATACCCGTGGGACATAAAGATATACACATTTGGCATCCCCCGCATCGATTGTTATTGAGAAACAGTGAAAATTTCTTCTCTTCATTTTCCAATAATTTTGGTATTGTAATCAACTCACTTCTTCTTTCAACTAAATTATTAAATATTTCAGATGTATTAAATTTCCATCAATTTAATATTAGGTATAAGTAGATATAAGCTTAAATAAAATAATATCAAATTTTTTTTAAAAACCAAATTTTATACTTACTATGAAAAAACTAATATTCTTAGGTTGCTTGTCTAATTCCAAATATAAGAATACGTGTGATAACGCTATTAAAATTATTCAAACTATCGATCCAAGCTACACAGTTTTAAACGATGCTCCTTGTTGTGGGGCTTTATCATATCATATTGGAAGCGATATCGAGTTAAAGGAACATGTGGAATTTGTTAATAATTGGTTTAAAATGAATAATGTTTCCGAGATCGTGACTACATGTGCTGGATGCTATAATTACTTAACAAAATACTACACTCAGTTCTTAGGAAATGAATTTAAAATTGAAGTAAAACACTTTCTTCAATTTTTAGTAGAACCAGAAAATCTTTCAAAATTAGATTTGAAATATTCTGGGAAAAAGCTAAAAGTAAGTTATCACGATGCATGTCACTTAAGAAATGCTGTAGTACCTATAATTGAAGAACCTAGAGAAATTCTTAATTCAATCGACAATATTGAACTCAAGGAAATGGAAAATAATAAAACTAATAGCATTTGTTGCGGTGCTGGAGGGGGTGTATATTCTATATTTAAGGAAAATAGCGATTACAATTCAAAACTCATTTTTGATCAATTGAATCGTGGAAAAATTTTATTAACGGCCTGCCCATTTTGCTATACAGCTTTGGTACGGATAAAAAAAGAGCATCAAATAAAAAAACCAGTGGTCAAATTTGAAGATTTTATTGTAAACATTATGGAAGGAGTTGATCCACTAGATGGTTGATAAGGGAAAAGAATTATATGAAAATGTTAAGAAAAAGATCGAAACTTCCCAAGAAGAAGGAACTTTAGAAAACCAATTTGGAAAGTTTTGGAAAATGGCTTGTACGATAAAAACTAGGCAACATGATTTAAGGTATTTATATGAAGATACAAGTCGAGAATTCGTTGAACGAAATAAAGATAAATTTATCGTAATGCGGGAAGAGTTTGTTAATCATATGGAATCCTATGTTGAAAAATGCATTAATATAATGCGTAAAAAGAACTTCATTGTTCATTACGCAAAAACTAATGAAGAAGCTCAAAAGATTTTCATGAAAGAGTTAGCTGATAACAAAATCATATATAAGTCAAAATCCACCGAAGCTAAAGATATCGGGATTATTGATGTTTTGAAAAAGAATCAAATAAAGATAAAAGAAACCGATTTAGGAGATGTTCTTGTTCAATTATTTAATTATACTTTACCAAGCTTTCAGGTTGGTCCGGGAGCTCATTTTACCGAAGAAGAAATCGCAAATAAAATTAAGGAGGTGTATGGAGTAGAACTTGAACCTAAAGCTCAAGCGATCGTCGAGTATTTTAGAACTACCTTCAGGAAAGAATTACTCAATGATGTAAAAGTCTCTCTAACATCTGCGAATGCAATTTCTGCTGAAGATGGAACAATTGTCTTAGGAGAAAATGAAGGTAATATCAGTCTTATCACAAGAGCAACTGAAAAGCATATAGTTGTGTGTGGCATCACTAAAATCGTGCCTAATATCTTGGATGCAGTTTTAATGACACAATTGCAATCTAGGATAAATAATGTTTCTTTTAACTATATAAGTCTCATTTCAGGACCATCAAATACATCTGATATACAAGGAACAAGTGTTCAAGGCATGTACGGAGCAAAGGAAGTGGTTGTTATCCTTGTTGACGATTGGCGAACTAAAGCTGCTAAAGAAAATCTAGTTTACGCAGATATTCTAAAATGCCTTGGCTGTAAATCCTGCATTTTTCCCTGTACTGCCTCTCGAGCGTTTGGGAATATTTTCGCTTCCAAGTATGGATTAGGTGCTACTGCAATCATAAGAGATTATATTCATAATGGAATTGAATCTGCTGTAAATAGTGGGCTATTTCTATGCACGGGATGTGAAAATTGTTATCATTGGTGTCCTGTTTCAATAAACTGTGGTGAAATTCTAAAATCATTGAAAAAAGAAGCAACAGATAAAGGTTTAGCGCCCCCAGATCTGGAAGAATATAAAGATAAGATCTTTAAAGATAAAAATCCATTTTTATAATTTATCTTGTTCTTACTTACAGTGCATATATTGAAACGGTGACGCTGTATTTCTCCAGATCGCTATGTCATTAAATCCTAATTTTTCTGCTTGAGTTTCTTCTCCATTCAATGTGCTCTTCATTTTTAACCATAGAACTTCTGCAAGTTCTTCCACGGATTTTTCTCCTTTAATAATTGGGCTCATATCAACATCAATGTTTTCTGCCATCCAATCGCAAGTTTTTAGATTGCCACATAGTTTTATCACAGGAACTAAAGGATTCCCACAAGGACTACCTCTTCCTGTCGTCATGACAATAATGTTTGCGCCTACTCCAGCTAAGCCAGTCATAGATTCGACATCCAAACCTGGTTCGATCATCAACCACAAACCTTTCCCTTTAGGTTTATTAGTATATTGAATCAACCCTTGAATAGGTGATTTTCCCGCCTTTGCTATGGTACCTAAACTTTTTTCTTCAATTGTTGTCAATCCGCCCCGAATATTTCCAGGAGTTGGTTGTACTCCAAAAAATTTAATCCCTAAGGTTTTCAGATTTTCTAAAAAACCGGAGAGTACCTCATGTATTTGTTCTGCGACACTTTTATCAATAGCTCTTTTAATAAGCAAATGTTCAGTCCCAATCCATTCTGTAAATTCGGGTAAAATTGAAGTTCCTCCAAACTTAACGATTCTATCAGATACAATTCCTAAGGCAGGATTTGCGGATATTCCAGAAATTGAATCAGATCCTCCGCATTCTAATCCTAAAACGATGTGAGAGTAATCGAACGGTTCCCTTTTCAACTCTCTGGCTTCCTCTGAAAGTCTATTCCCAAGCATAATTCCTTTTTCTATCGCTGCAGGTGATCCTCCTTGAACTTCTTGTAAATCAAAAAATTCAACTGGTTTTTTTGATTTCTTGATGTTTTTAGCTAATAATTTGCTACTGATATTTTCGCACCCTAAACCAACAACTACAGTTCCGAACACATTAGGATTCGCTCCTAAACCAATTAATGTATTTAGTGTGTTGCTATAGTCAGGTCCGAATTGACCACATCCTAAAGGATGAGTAATAGGCACAGCATCCTTAACTTTATTAGCGATTTGTTGAACTACATGATTTACGCATACAACAGATGAAATTATTGCTATATGGTTTCTAATTCCTACTTCTTTATTCGATCTTTGATATCCCATAAATTCTTCTTTCATTCCTTCAAAACCTCCATGAGATACTGACTTGTGAGATTATGAGTATGAATCCATTCTCCTTTCTTTATATCTTCCGTTGCAATTCCTATTGACTGACCATATTTTATTACCAAATCACCTTCGTTAATGTCTAATAAAGCGAATTTATGACCTAAGGAGATTTTTTGGTAAATAATAATGCTATTTTCATTTACACGTAGTTCTGCATGTTTTGGTATATCTTCCAGAGCGGTAGCACAATTATCATCTGGATTCATTATAATATAGCTCTTTAATTGTTTAAACATGAGTTATCGACTATTTTTTACTCTTTTCTATTATGAATTTTTAAACTTTCTAAACATTTAAATTATTTATTAATTTCACTTGATCCATATTTCTAAAAATTACAGATTAGGGGATTACAAAAATGTCAAAGGGATATTTAGGTAAAATCTTGTGGGTAAATCTATCTGATGAAACTTTTAAAGAAGAAAAACTTTCAGAAGAGATTTATCGTCAATATATAGGAGGACTTGGTCTTGCAGTTAAGCTTATTTATGAAAACATGCCCGCCAAAACAGATGCTCTCAGTCCAGAATCGATATTTGGATTTTTTCCTGGTTTATTAACGGGAACTGTAGCACCTCTGACAGGTCGATTCATGGTTGCGGGTAAATCGCCACTTACAAAAACATGGGGGGACGCTAACTGTGGAGGGTATTTCGGTCCAGAAATTAAAAAATGTGGATATGATGCCATTTTAATTAAAGGAATGGCTGGTAGTCCGAAATATATAACAATATTGGGAGAAGAAAAACAAATTTTAGATGCTTCAGACTTATGGGGCTTGGATGTCGTACAAACCGAAGATAAACTTAAAGAAAAGCATGGAAGCGTTCAAATTGCAAGTATTGGTCAAGCGGGTGAAAATATAAGTTTAATATCTGGAATTGTTAATGATAAAGCTAGAATAGCGGCAAGATCTGGATTCGGAGCTGTTATGGGATCTAAGAAACTTAAAGCGATTGTTCTCAAAGGAGAAAATAAAGTTGAAATTTCAGATAAAGATGCTCTTATCCACCACACAAAGGATTACAATGACAGAATTAATACTACTACAGCAACTGGAATAATAGGGTATAAAACATTTGGAACTACAATGGGAAATGAAATTTTATTCAAAGTAGGAGATACTCCATGCAAAAACTGGGGAGGCACTAAAGAAGATTTTCCAGATGATCGATTAACAAAAATTTCTGATCATGAAATCGACAAATATAAAGAGAAACCTTACGGATGCTTCTCATGCTCGGTTCGGTGTGGTGCGATTATGAAAGTTCCGGAGCTGGAATTAGAAGAGACTCATAGGCCTGAATACGAAACTTGTGCCAGCTTCGGGCATTTATTGCTTAACGACGATCTAATGACGATTTTTAAAGCTAACGATATATGCAATCGAGCTGGAATAGATACGATCTCTGCTGGAACAACGATAGCTTTCGCAATGGAATGTTATGAAAAAAACTTAATTTCTAAGGATGATACTGATGGACTCGAACTGACTTGGGGAAATTCAGAATCAATAATTGCATTACTAAATAAAATTATCAATCGTGAAGGGATTGGTGATCTGCTAGCAGATGGTACTAAAATAGCAGCAGAAAAATTAGGGAAAGGATCGGAATACGCTATGCACTCAATGGGTCAAGAGTTAGGCATGCATTCACCAAAATATTATAAAAACATGGGCACTACTTTTGCTTTCGACCCAACACCTGGTAAACACACGACAGCGAGTTTAGATTTCTTCATAATGGGACCGATAATTAAACCAAATGGATTATTTGAAGGAATAACTTTACCAAGAAAATTTAAACGTCTAGGAGAGGATAGAAGTGAAGCTGAAAAGCTTTTTACCGCTATAATGCAATTTACTCATAGTCTTGGACTATGCGAATTTGTTTATGTTTTTCAGAAATATCCTCTATTAGAATTAGTTAAGGCCGTCGTAGGATGGGACTTAGATATCGCCGAAGCGATTAAAACGGGTCAAAGAATTCAGACATTACGGCAAGCTTTCACTCTACGAGAAGGCATAGAGATAATTAAAAATAAAATACCTGATAGAACTGTAACTGTCGATTATCTAGAAGATTATAAGGGCTATTGTGAAAATATGGGCTGGAATCCTGAAACGGGTTATCCTCTCAAAGAAATTTTAGCTGATCTTAATTTAGATTTTGTAATTAAGGATCTATATTAAATAAATTTCAATTCTTTTTCTTTTTTTTAAATTCTATATGAATTTTCAAGAAAATCTATTACCGTATCCTCTATAAGTTTTATATTTATCGATTATTTCACCCTTACTATAAACTTGGATTTCATTGAAATGCTCCAGAGGTTCCCCTGCTTTACCGAACCTACAGAAGATTGGATCTCCTAGATTCAGTTCAATCGCTTTTGGATCAAATATAAAAGGTGTTTGAACTTCTCCAAATCCTTCATCTTTCGATATCTTTAAACTTTTAGGAATAACCGAGATAGGCATAGCTCTCGCGCTTCCTGAACTCACATATCCTCCTGAAAAAGCAGTTGCAATATTGGTTTGTGGTTTTCTAACAATTTGAAGAACAAAAAATAAAGATGGTACATATTCGCTTAAAGAATTAATTGTATCGAAAATATGCGATTTGAAGAGTAACGATCCTATTCCTATTTCTGTAATAGATGGCTCAATTGCTGTTTCTTGATAACATCCAGATCCTCCTCCATTTACAACTTCAGGTTGAAATCCCGCAAGACTTAAGGCTTCTACAACATTTTGACGCCACTTATTTACATGTTTTCGTGATCTCCTCTTTGCAAATCGAAATAGCATTTTGTCATCGCCAATGCTAGCGTTCTGAGCTTCATAGCCCATAATTCCTCGAAAATTCAAGTTAGATTTTTTACTAATCATACGCGCGAGATTCACTACAACTTCAGGTTTTCTAATCGGACTTCTATAAACACCAACATTTCTTCCTAGTAATTTAACAGCAACATCAATTTCGATTAATGTACTTAATACAATGTTATTTTTAGCTGCGATATTATCTAAAAGATCAATCTGTTTAATATCATCTACCATTACTGTAATATTAACTCCTTCTATTTTTGCCGCTTGACATAATTCTTCTACGTCAACTTTAGACATAGTAGGATAACCTAACAATATATCTTCAGTTTTATAGTTTTCTGCGTAAAATAAAGCTTCAGCGGAGTTATACGTAAAAATACCGTTTACAAAATCTTGTTTTTCGACCTTGTTTACTAACTCCGGAACTCTAACAGATTTCGTACATAGTCGTAAGCTTTTTTTTGTTTTCCTAAGATATTTGCCGACTCTTTCTAGATTTTGATTGAAAGCATCAAGATCGCATATAACCATTGGAAATTTCTTGTTTTTTACTAGAGTTTTTAATGTATCGTAACTAGAATTTAAAATCAAATCTCCTTCAACCTACATACTAAATAATTTAGTGTTAATACATGAAAATTGCTTTTTAGATTTTGTTAAAAGGGCTAAATAAAAAGAAAAAAATATAAATTGATTTATAACACAGCAATTGCACTTATTTCTACTAGCATGCTTGGAAGAGGCAAATTGGAGACCTCCACTGTAGCTCTTGAAGGATAAGATTTGGAAACGCCGTTATTATCAAAGAATTTCTTGTAAACGCCGTTCATCTCCGTAAAGTCGCTAATATTTTTTAAAAATACTGTTGTATTAACGATGTTTGAAACTTTACCTCCTCCAGCTTCTATGATCTTTTTAATTTTATTGAGGGTGGTTAAAGTCTGTTCTTTAATATCTTCATCGGTTTGAGCCGAGCCTTGACCAGAAATAAATAATAAATTAGCAGCTTTGATACCTGGACTATACGGTCCAGCAACGGGGATTCCTGGGTTAATCTTTTTAATATCTGGCATAATTAAATTAACGCATAATTGTTTTAATAGATATTTATCTTGAATCCAATTAGCACGCAAAGGCTATATTAACCTTCCTAAATTCAATAAAAACGAAAAAGATATTTGTAAATGATCGTTTTTTTAAATAATACTAGCGCTAACTTAAGTGAATAATTTTATGTCTAAGAAACTATCAACCAAACCACTAAGAGGAATGGAAGATGTCTATCCTTCGGATTTGCGGGAAACAAACTGGATAATTGATACTATCCGAGATGTTGCGGATTTATATAGTTATGATGAATTCGAGAGCCCTAGTTTAGAACCCATTGAGATTTTTGCCGCTAAATCCTCAGATGAATTAGTAAATGAACAATCTTTCATAGTTGAGAAGAAAAAAGGAGAAAAATTAATATTAATTCCTGAACTTACTCCTTCATTAGCACGAATGATCACAGCAAAGCGTCAAGAACTAAAAAAGCCTATAAGATGGTTCTCAGTTCCCACATGTTATCGATACGAACGCCCTCAAAAAGGTCGTCGCAGGGAATTTAAGCAAATTAATATGGATATTTTAGGAGAAGATAATCTCTATGCTGATTTAGAGATATTTAACATTATCGTTGACATTTTTTCTGAATTTGGTGCTACATCAGATCAATTTCAAATTTACTTCAATAATCGTCGCTTTATAGATTCTGTGTGCGAATTACTCTTGCAAGTTCCTAAAGAAAAAATACCTTTGATTTATAAAATCTTAGATAAAGCCGATAAAATGGAAGACTCCGAATATGAGAAATTCATATTTGATAATTTTCAAGACGAAATAATAATTCAAGGTATCTTTAAACTAAAGGAAGCTAAAAGCCTAGAAGATCTTTTAAACAGATTTGAAGAAATTCCTAAAGAATTTTACAATTCCAAAGGGTATAATGAGTTAACATCATTTATCCAACTTCTTGAAGATGCGAAAATCTCAGAGTATTGTACATTCTCTCCTAGTGTTGTGCGCGGACTGGATTATTACACCGGAATAGTTTATGAAGTTTTTGATACAGGAAAAGAAAATATTAGAAGCATCTTTGGTGGAGGGCGCTATGATGACTTGTTATCTCTGTTTTCTGATGAAAAAATAACAGGAACGGGATTTGGAATGGGCGTTCTAATGTTCTCTTTATTTCTAAAAACTTATAATTTAATACCAGAAGAAATTCGGGAGAAAGATTACACAGATACTATTTATATTTGCTCAATTAATGAAAATGTATCCAATTACGCGTTAAAACTCGCTAGAATGATTAGAGCTGAAGACTTTCCTTGCATTATTGATTATCGTTTTACAAATCTTAAAAATCAATTGAGTAAAGCCAATGAACTTGGTATTTTGATTGTATTGATCATTGGTCCAAAGGAGATGGAACAAAATGAAGTTACAGTAAAAAACATGAGAACTGAGCAGCAAGAAACGATAAAAATTAATTCTCTCATCGACAAAATTTATGATATAATTGATGAATCAGCATCCTAAAAACGAACATTATTAAGATTTAGAGTAATTAATTTTATTTATGAATCTAAATCTCAAAAAATTTGATATATTTTATATAATTGGTTTAGTTGCAACTACTATTTTCATGATTCTTGAATTAATCTTTGGATTTGTTGCGTTGAACATTACTTACTTAATTTTCTTTTGGACAATGAAGCTCCTTTCCGGGTTTGGTTTGATATTGACTGTATCAAATGTTATTTTGTGGATTCTAAATCGTTTTACAGAAAAATTTAGTAAAAAAGAAATTCAGGCTCTTGTAATTTTTCAAGTGATAGTCCCAGGGATCCTCATAGGATACGCGATTTATAGTATAGTTTCCAGCTTACCTCCCGCCATACCTCCTACGGGTATCCAATATTGGATCGATCTTCTAGTTTTTCTTTACGGTGTTATCTCTTTGATTTTAACATTATATATAATTCCCTTAATTAAGGAAGAATTTCAAGAAGCTGCAGACGAGGGAGTAATCGATCGCGTAAAGAGAGAAGCAAAAAAAATAGGAAGAAAAATAAAGAAAGGATACTTTAGCTTGAGAAAAAAGTATGCGAAAGTTCAAATTCAAGATCAAATGACATTAGGAGATGTCCTGGATATCTGGAGAAATCGATTTGCGGTGTATTTACTTATCCCGATTGCAATAGGTTCCCTCATCTTTACACCTGTAGCGTTTGTTTGTATTAT
>JAEOTS010000106.1 GCA_016839745.1 Promethearchaeota archaeon | reverse complement strand
TAAACCTTTTTCCTTGTAAGTGACTATATTTCCACCCGTTTTTAGGATAGAAATTCCTGTGGATTCTTGACCGCGATGTTGTTGAGAGATTAATCCAAGATATAATAATCTCGAAATCGAAAATGTTTCGTCGTCACAAGTCACACCAAAAACAGCACAGTGTTCTTGAGGTTTGTCTTTTCTTTGACGAATTTTGGATGTGAACATAATATTATTTATAGAATGGAAAAAGAGTATTCATAATCTACAATATGTACAATTAATTTAAATGAGTTATAATTTTTATTAATTGATCTAATAATGTATAAATAAATTCTAGATAAAGTTGGTATAAAATTAGTAGTGGAAAAAAATATCTTGCTTTTGCTATTTTGATTGGGGGAAAAAGTACTCGGTTCGGTTCAGACAAAGGGCTCTATTATTTTCAAGGGAAACCTTTGGTTGATTACCAATTAGATACCCTTTCTCGCTTTAACTACGATATTTTTCTAGTCGCTAATTCTAAACAACAAGTTCAAAATTATATTAACAACATCGATATTAAAAAGGTTATGGGTTTTATTGTTGACGAAGTTAATGTTGATCTAGTGCAAGAATCGCGTTTACCACTGATTGGATTGTTTTCCGCTTTTAAAGAATTAAAAAATCTGGAATATGAAAAAGTGCTCGTTCTTCCATGCGATATTCCACTCGTAAAATTTGAAGTTGTTGATTACTTAGTAAAGAGATGTAAAAAATTTGATTGTTGTATTCCAAAATGGAAAAACAATTTGTTAGAGCCTTTGCTCGCTATTTACCCAATTGAGAATGCTTACGAAACATCTCGTAGAAATCTAAAGGAAAACCAATATAAGTTGACAAAAATAATCAGCAAAGATTGGAAAGTTAATTACATCTCAATTGAAGAAGACATTACAAAAATAGATCCTAACCTCTTGTCCTTTAAAAATATTAACAAATTTGAAGATATTAAAATGTTAGAGTCCATCTTAAACAAAACTCAATAAAAAAAAAAGAATAAATTTTATTATTTCTTAATCTTGCGGTAGGATACAACCAATGAGTCCTAAAGCGCCTCCACCAAGAATAAAGAATGCTCCTAATCCATTACCTCCTCCAAGATCTACGAGAATTGGGAAGATATTTCCGAATTGTTCGCCAATAAAGAACAATCCGAATAATGCACTAATAAGTCCCAAGATCTCGGTGTAAAATAATAAAAGAAACATTATCCCAACACCTAATGGAAAGAGCGAAAAGATTAAGCCCACGGCTCTCGATTTAAGTCCAACTAACTGTAATATTCCAGCGGCAAGGAAGATTATAAATACAATTAAAAGAATATAAAAAATTATAACATCAATACCTGCAAAACCAGCGTATAAAGCCGCATTTTCGAATAGATCAGTTAGGTTCAAAATAAATCCAATCCCAGATCCTACAAAACCAACAGCACCATAGATTGCAAAAACATAAGTCCCTAGGATACTTAGAAGCGCTCCTAATATAATAAAAATTTTACCTAATGCCAAAATTTTATCACTGAAATTTTTTTTTAATTTTTAATTAAATGAAATTTAATTATGATTATAATGCTTTTTTATCCTTATATAGATTTAGATATTTTTTACGTGAAGATTTTTCATAACTTTCATCAAAAAACTTTTATTTAAATTTAACTCTAAAGCCATAACGCCTCAAATCTTCAAATTTAAAATTGATTGATGAATACTTTTTACATTTCAATAATCTTATGAATTGTGTGGTTTATTTTTAAGTCATAAGTTATTCAATTAACTTAACAAATATCTAAAAATAGATTTGTAGTGAAAGACTATACCACAAGACTCAAAAGTATTTGAACCTCGATTAATCAAAGAAGACGATTTATACGGAGAAAAAGAGGGGTATAGATTAAACCTCTTAAGACCAAATGTGTATCAATTTTACTCTCGAACGGCGGGATGTCATGTCTATTTAATCATTGGCGATGAATTAAATGTTCTGATTGATACCGGGATTATTACTAAATTTAACAGTTTTAATTATCTACTTACAACAGAGGTCGGGTTAAAAATAGAAGAAATAGACCTTGTTATCAATACTCATGAACATTTTGACCACATTAGTTCAAACGCTTACTTTCATTGTCCTATTGCAGCTCATCGCTGGGCAGCTGTTAAGATTCAGCATAGCGATGAGTTAATAACCAAAGGTAAAAAATGGGGCGTTGATTTAACAGATATGAGAATTAATTTATGGTTAGAGGATAGGAACATAATTGATTTAGGGAACACAATGTTAAAGGTAATCGAAACACCGGGACATACTTCAGGATGCATCTGTCTTTACGAACCATATAAAAATTATATTTTTTCTGGTGATACATTGTTTAAGGGAGCTACTACTAATATCTATGAATCAGGCTCTATTTCAGAATATATAGATTCCCTACAGATTCTAGATACTCTGAAAATAAACTGCTTTTATCCTAGTCATGGTCACTCTGTTATCGGTTTAGATTTAGTAGCTCAAGAAATCGAATCCTCAATTGAAAATGCTAAAATGGAACTTAATGCGTTTGTCAATCGAATTAGAAGCAAATCATTAGAAAAAGCAAGACCTCCTCCTTCTCTCTATAATAGAGAGGAAGAAGATCTATAATATTTAAAGGGACTAATTTCTTCATTCACTTTCGCTCCGCAATATTGACAATTTTTCAATTGTTTATTAAATACTTCACCACATGATTCACATGTATTTAAATTTCTATATATTATTTCTTTAACTACATCCAAGAATGCTTCCTCAACATTTTCTCCAGTTTTTGACGATGTACTAATTATTGTTTCACACCAATCATATTTTTTACAGAATTCTGCTGCTTGTTTTTTAGATACTTGTCTTTCGCCTTTTAAATCAATTTTAGTTCCTATTACTTGCTTTACTATATTAGAATAGGCGTTTTCATCAATTATTTCAATCCAATTATCAATGTCTTTTAAAGTATCTTTATTAGTGGTATCAAATAAAATGAATGCTGCTGAAGCTCCATTCGCGTATGATGGAAATAAGGTGCGATATTTTTCTTCTCCGGCAAAATCCCATATATTAAGTTCTAAGGATATATCATTATGAGCGCCTTTTATCGTGATATTTTTTCGTTTAAAATCGACTCCTATTGTGGCTTTCATATCTTCTTTAAAAACATTATCGCAGAAGCGGGCAATCAGCGACGATTTACCAACATCTTTAGCTCCGGCTATTATAATTTTATACTTTAACAAATTAACTACTCCTTTCTTAAAC
>JAEOTS010000105.1 GCA_016839745.1 Promethearchaeota archaeon | reverse complement strand
TTGAATTTAAAGATTATTCCAAAGAAATAAATCAAAAAATCGAAAATGTAAAAAAAGAAGTTTTATCGGGAAAAATTTCACTATTGAACTTAGAACTCAATCCCATATTTCAAGATTTAAAGGATTCGCTTAATGTTTTCAATATTAATAAATATTCTGAACTATATAAAGAAGCTTGCTCTCTATTAAATCAGAAATTTGAAGAATTAAAAGGTTTTTTAAAACTCTTGGAAAGCGATAAACTATTTTTTAATTTTTTAAATTCGAAATACAGTGATTCTGAAATTTCAGATTTATTCAAAGGTTGTTGGAGACAGATTTTCCATATTGAAAATGCATCCATTAAATTTTTGGAAGATAGTAATCAGAAATATTCCAAGCAAAAAGTTACAGCAATCCACCCTGAACATTTAAAAAAGCAATATATAGATAAAGAATTCTTAGTAGAAATTCCTAACAAGAATTTCACAGATAGGATACTAATTTTTTTTGAGAAAATTAAATCAAAATTACCATGCAGTTTTGAGGATATTTTTGAAGATGATAAAGATCAAATTCAAATATTTGAAAATTTTGTATACCTATTACATTTACTTCAATTAGGTAAAATAAAATATCAAAAAGAGACAAAAACTTTATATTTGTGAGGAAATTAAAATGAATGAAATTTCAATACTAATGCATTTATTGAGTAAAAGAGAGGATTTATATCAAATTGGAGCTACAAAAAAGCAGATATTACAAGCTTTAAATTTAACAATTAAAAATAAAACAATATATTTTCAAAAGCTAATTACCGAATTATCTCGAATTATTGAACCTTTAGGACTTCAAATAAGATTTAATCCTTTAGATTCGCATTGGTTCATCATATTTGAACCTGAAATCTCGGATCTTATAAAGTTAAATCCCTTTGGAAATAAGCCAAGTTTAGCTGCAACTTTATTTTGCATACTAGCATGTTGTCTAAAGAACTCAGGTTATGCTACAGTTCAAGAAATTCAGAATTTAAGAAAAAAGAAAACAGTTCTTGACGATATTAGAGAGTTGGAGAAAAAAGGTTATGTTAACTATAATAAAAATCAAGATCATGTTTCTCTTACTCCGTTAATAGGTTATCAATTAGATATGGAACAGTTATTTATAAAATTATCATTAAAATTAAAAGAAGTAGAAGAGAAATAAATTATTTTTTCACGTTACTAGTGGGAATAGTGATTTTAAGGATCATTTCAGCAACGTGATTATTGTATTCTTCAACTCTGTCAAAATTGTCAACAGTTTCACCACAAGTGACAAAAATTTCTGTTATATTTATTTTTCTTTTATTGAAAAAATCATTAATTTTCTTGGTAAGCTTCTCGAGTTCTTTTTCCTTATCTCCTTCTAATAAATCAATTTTGTTTATACAAACAAAAATTTTATCCGGGAAAAATCTTACATCATTAAAGAACTCAAACTGTCTTTCTAATTCACGATCTAAAGAAAAAACAGCGATGATTTGAGTAGCTATACGAGATATAGTAATAATACCCATTTTCACTACGGCACGAGAGCGATCTCCTCCAGGAGCGAAAATTGTATGAGCTTTCCCAGAAGCATCCTCTCTAAATACTACTCGATTAGGATGGATGGTTTTAGTTTCTTTTTCATCAAGGGTGTCAACTTTATTACCTCTTGGAACCGTTGCCTCGCCTGAAAAATCTGTCTTAACTACACTGGCGGAGATTCCACCCTCAACCTTTTCAATTTCTCCTCGATTTATATATCGAACGAATAAGCGAAGAATAGAAGTTTTACCAACACTAATATCTCCTAATAATCCAATATTAACCACTATACTTCACCCTCCAATAATTTATTCAATAATAATTCATAATCATGAATTAAAAATTGCTCTAAATATGCACTGTTATGCGCCTGAATCAATGCAATTAATACTTCTTTTAAGTTTTTAGCATTTTTAGCATATTTAGCAAGATTTTCAGCTGAAGGGTCGCCATCAAAATCTTTTGCTTTTTTTTCAAACCCAAAATTGGTTCGTTCAGGTAACGAATCAAAAAATCCAAAAGCAGAATATCCTTGATACTGAAAGAATACGAAAAATCTTGTTTTAATTGATGATATAATTTTAGTTAGATATGCTGAGGGGTAAATTTCCCCTAATATTAACTCATCATCTTGTTCAATAACAAAATATGGTGAAATAGGTGAAGCTTGATTCCCATACATCTCTTTTGGTGGTAATGAAATGAATGGTAATTTTTCAGATACAATTGTCCAGAGATCTTCGCGATGTTTTTCTAAAAGAATATCTTTAATCTCATCATAAGCGAAATAAAAATCTGACTGTAATGCTAATAGAGAACTCAGATATACCGATAAAGAAGCAAAAGTAGCTTCTAATAAAGGTCTTCTGCCTTCATCTGATGCGGAAGGTTTAACAGCTCCTTTCCATGCTCGAAGGCCCGTATATACAAAACCTTTTATATCGAAAAAACTTCCAGAAAGAAAAATAAATGAAGGCACAAAACCTTTTTCTTTAGTTAATAGGTCTCTCGATTTATTAATTAGCAGGTCTTCTAAACTACTATCGTTAAATTTTGAGTGAATCACTGGCATAATTAGCCATTTCTTTTTTTTTGCCAAACTTACGCCACTTCTCTTCTTTTTATTAAAAATAATAAAATTTGCTGCATATTTATTTTATTCTATATTTATTAAACAATATATTATCATAATATAATTTTTTGGAAATATTCTATACGAACTTTAGGGTATTATTAGTAATTTTCATTTTGCAGCGATTTGTAATTTAGATCTAAAAAATAGATTTTTATAGAAAAGAAGTTTGTTTAGGCTTTCTTTTCTTATATAAGTAAACTGCACCAATTCCACAAAATGCAACAATCGCGATAAACAAGATTATTTCAGTGATAGGTAATCCAGTTTCTTGGATTGCACAATAAGAATTTGGTGCACAATCTATATACACAAAACTCTCTGTAAAAAAAGAAGAAAAAACGTACCATGTAATATTATCATGAATTGAAAGTGAGGAATTGTCAGGAATAGTAGCTTCAATTACATAATCTGAAGACGTTCCAATAATATCAGCAGAAATGTTGGAAGAAGTCCACCCAATAGTATTATTCCAAAATTGATATTCATATTTATCACCAGAAGGAATAAATTTGATAAAAATCACATTAAATCCCATTCCTGTAAAATTAGAATAATGAACCGCATATTCAAATATAATATTATCTGGATTGTAATTTTCAAAGAAATAAATAGAGCATTCTATATCATGTCCAGTTATATTTCCTGCAAAAGTTACATTCGTATATTGCCCATCAAGAGTAATATTAACAATATCAATTTCATCATGGCTACTTACTATTTCAACATTACCAGTAGCACGTTCTAATTTAAAAATATCATTTTGAGGATCAGTATAACTTTCTGTAAGTCCTTTAACTACAGGAATATATTGGAATGATATTAGAAATAGAACGAAACAGAGAAAAATTAATGAAGAAATTTTTCTTTTAATCATTTTAAATTTAATTTCTTTTTTTATTATTTAAAATTTATTCAAAAAAAGTATAATTTTCAAATAATTAATCTTTACTTGCTAATAATTCTCTAATTTTTTCTGTTATGAGATCATAATCTTTAATGGAATTTAGATTTGAAATATGGATATACTCAATTTTATCAGTATTTTTATAAAAACTATAATTAACACTTAGGTTTGGATAGCGTTCTTTAATTTTTATCAATGCGCCTTTTAAAAAGATACTGATAAAATCTTCAGAGGTTTCTTTAATAGATCTCATATCAGGGTCTATAAATTTAATTTCTAACCTTTTAAAGTCATAGAAATTAAGGACACAAAGTAAATCTTTTTCATCAGCTGAAAATATTTTTCTCTTAATATTTGTACCTTTAAATTTCTCCTCAGATATACCGTCTTTAAAATAATCCTCACTCAATAATTTGGAATAAATTTCATCAGCACTAGTAAAGGACTGATTAGAAATTACAGAAT
>JAEOTS010000015.1 GCA_016839745.1 Promethearchaeota archaeon | reverse complement strand
TTTGATTTTTAATTTTTTTTGTATTTATTAGTAAAGTTTCTTAGATAGTAATATATCTGAAGAGTTATTTAAATCTTTTGCCTATTTGTGAAGAACTTCAAGAATTAAAAGCATAAAAAATCACGACAAAAAAACTTGGTTTTATTATAATTGTTAATATCTATGATCATGCAATGGTTGATCATTCGAAAAATTTGAATTAACTTTTTTAGAATCAAAACAATTCAAATTTCAAAATAGAGTCAACCTTGTTTTATCTCGATTTTATTATCATTTAAAGGGTTATTGAAAAATTTTGAAGTAAAACAAATCATCCCCAATGAATGTTATGTCAAATCATTTATGATCATAATAATTAAGTCATAATCGACCTAATTAGTAAAAATAAGGTTGGTTTAAGAAATCACATGATAAATTCTAATATGAAAAGTTATTAACATAATTCACGGATTAGAAACTTCAATTATTTGAAAATTTCAATAAAATGTTATAATTTAAAAAGCAAATTTTATTTAATTTTGATTTTTTTATAGTTATAAGAAAGAATAATTCTTTATATCTAAAAATTAGATCATAAAAGGTAAAAATATATGTCTCAACAAATTATGGTCCCAGGAGCAACTGCAGTAGCTATTAAATGTAAAGACGGAGTCGTATTAGGAAACGATCGCAGGGCGACATGGGGGTATACTGTAACCAATAAAGCCACGCAAAAGTTATTTAAAATTACTGATCGCATAGGCTTGGCGGCTTACGGTTTAATTGGTGATTTCCAGTTTGTATCAAGAGTGTTAAAGGCTCAAGCGGTTTTATACGAATTAGATGCTCACGATAGAATTAATACTAAAAGCGTGGCGAAGATGGTTTCTAATATGCTATATTCTCGAAAAATGGCGCCTTTATATACGAACTTAATAATTGCTGGGGTAGATAAAGACGGTCCACAATTATACACGTTAGATGCTCTTGGTTCATTGATGCCAGAAGATTTTGGTGCTACTGGAACTGGAATGCTGCTTTCTATGGGAATTCTGGAGGCCGAATACAAACCAGGTATGACTGTTGAAGAAGGAGCAAAGCTCGTTGAAAAGACGATTAGGAACTCAATTAAGAGAGATGTGATGTCGGGTAATGGAATTGATTTGCTGATAATAACCCAAGACGGCGCGGAAGAAAAACGAATTGAGATAAAAGAATTAGGCGAATAATAAAGAATTTTTTACAATCTTACTTGTTCTCATTTTTACAAAAAAATTTAATGGAATGCCACATTTTTGAAATTGTTAATTTTTTACTAATTAATGTGGTGGTTTTCTTTGCGTTTATTTGACAATAGCTTCGAGGGTTATAGAGAAATAAATGGTTATAGTAAAGACGAAATTTTACGAGTTAAGAATACAATTACAAAGCTCAAATCAGACAAAACGAAAGCGCAAGAACTTGATGACTTTCTAAAAGATGAGTTTAAACTCGAGGTTATTAACTCTTTTTCAGAATATTTCAGCAATATTAAAACTTTTAGTGAAAAAAATTTAGTTTCACATTCGAAAAAAGAATTTTTTTCTTTAAAACAGGCAATAACGACAGAATTGAAATTGATTTCGAACAATCTAACGAATTTAAGCTCAAACGGAAGAAATGTGAAGCGATTGGTAAAGAATAGCAAATATTTAGATCAATTTTTGAACGATAGTAAGGAATTAATAAGTTATGTTAACAAATTTCTACCTAGATTAGAAGAAAACACAGAAAAACCTGAAAACGAATATGAAAACGATGGTACTTTATGGATCGAAGCAAATAAAATAAAAAATCTGTTTTTTAAATTTAACGATATTCCAAACAATTTGGATAATTGGGAGGAACTTCAAGAGCTTGTTGTGTATGTAACAAGCTTGGTCGAAGCTAAATTAACTAAAAAGGTAAAATCTCGCAAAGAAATCGTGCTAAACTTTCATTTTGACGAATTATATCAGTTTGTTTTAGATAAAGCGGACGAAAACATAGATATTTACAACGATTTCATTTATATGTTATACCATTTTGGTATAATCGAGGATTATGAAGGAGAGGCGTTCGTAAATGTACTAGAAAGGAAAGAATCAATACAAAGATTAAAAGATAAAATGCGTCCAGTTATAGTTGTACTAATCAAAGATAAACTAAAAACCCTTATACAAGAAATCGAAGATTTAGATAAACAATACGACTTAAACGGACATGGCTCAGGCAAACTAAAGGTAGAGCTCTTGATGGAACAAAAGTTCAGTGAATTTCTTCCTAAGATTGTTGATTTATATTTTAAGGGTTTAGATAAGAAATTTCAAGGATTAATGAGCGACACAAGCGATCCAGAGGAATTTATAAAAGTTATTAATTCTAATTATAGCAAAGTTGATGAATTTGCCCTAAAAATAGACGCTATCGATGCTTGGGTATTAAATTTCGATAAAATTTTAAAACCTTATACTAACATTACATCTACACTAAAAAAGACGTTAGCAAATATAATTTCAGAAATAATACGGCGGAAAGAGGATTATACGAATTACCTCGAAAATATTAAAGATGAGAGCTTGAGAGTGGATGTTAGGGGTTTCGTTGATGAAAAAATTGCTGAGGTAAATAAACTAATAAATTCTTACGAAGATGAGACATCTCTTATTATTAAAGAAGAACTACCACAGCTTAGAAAAGTAAAGGACCTTCTAAGCAATTACAAAGGAAAAATTGAACAAATAAAAAGCGAAGTTTACAACAAATTGGATACATACAAGAATGATAATGTTGATATGTATACCGTTATTAAAAATTGGGAAGATAATTTTAACCGTAAGCAACAACAGCTTACCTTTTTGTTAACTGTTTTGATGAATAAGATTTTTAAAAGTTTCAAGGAATTAATAGACACGGAGTCAATACTATTCGCAGAAATCACAGAAATAACCAAACAATCGGAAAATTTTGAAGGTTTGCCGTTTAATTTTGCATTGTCTTCATTTTTAGCAAACAAATTATCTGAAGAAGAATTAAAAGAACGAATATCTGAAATAAATTCGAAAGTAAACCAAATAACTTCGAGCCTTGGGTTATACGAATTAGAACGCGCTAAATTAGAGGAGATTTTAACAAATAAAGTTAAATTAAGACAGGGAGTGTCAATATCTAATGTCCAATGTACAGTCTGTCATAAATATATTAACTTTGTTCAAGATAAGTTAATTACTTGTCCCTTCTGTAATTCAACATATCACTACTTATGTGTAGCTGATTGGCTTTCACAACATAATTCATGTCCTATGTGCCAGAACACTTTTTTAGACCCAAATCTAGGATTATTTGAGACCGAATAATTATTACTCGATATCAATTTCCTTATAGAGGTCGTTTAAAAATAAGCGAATTTGTTTATTAGAAGAAGGATCGTTGTTAAAATTTGAATAAAGGTAGTTACCTAAAAATGTTTTTATTTCTAGTTCAAAATCTTCATCACTTATAAATTTAAATCCTTTTTCGAGTTGTTTTTTATTGATAATGGGTTGAATGTGTTTTTTAATTAAGTACAAAACGAAATTTACAAGGATTTTATTGATATTTTCCTCGTCGTCACCCGAGAGTTCATAATCTCCCTTCACAATTCCGTCTTTAATATTATTTAGCTGCATTATAGTTATCTCAATATCTTTAGGTAGTTTTAACCGTTTTATTTTGTTTGTCATGTTTTTATCGTTTTCCATTCCTAGTTTTGAATCGCAATAATTCTCTAAATTCGCGAAGAATCTGACCAGGAATTTAAAATTATCGTCAATGCTGTATAAATTTTCCCATGCACTAAAATTTAGTTCTTCCAACTCTTCTTCAATTTTACCTTTTACTTTATTAGTTATTGTTTTTAGGTGTTGCGAATAATCACCGTAAGGGAATCCATGATAGTAGCTGTTATATTTTTCACTAACATCTTGTGAAGTTGCTTTTTGAGCGATAATTTTTTCCTTCCTGACTATTTCTTTAACAAATCTTAAAATATAATTACATGAAGGACAATAGGTTACCCACGAACTCAAAATAACTTCCTGAGGTTTAATAGTCTTAGAACTTATGTATCCATTAAATCCAGAGACTTTTTTTCCGCCATGAGTAGAAAATATGGCTTCATCTGGGTAAAATGTTCTTGGAATAAACTTCATTTTACACGCAGGGCAGTTAATCATTTGTTTAGCGTTCATAATTCACTTAATTATGTTTTTTTAGATTAAATTATAATTACCATAATAACAATGCAATTGAAGGGACATTTTCTTTAAAATCGGTCAGACCAGAATTACTAATACTCTTACCTTATAGTTTCCAATAAATTTCGAAATTTATATTCTTAATAGTAAGAAGTTTCTAGAGGACTATTATATATTTGTGATACTTGGATATTTTTGCCTGTTAAATTTGAATGTATTAAATTCCCAAGGTTTTCATATCGTTGGTGGGTCGAAAACTATATTAAAAGCAAGGTAGATACCAAAAGCAATCATAAAAACTCCACAACCTATCAAAACATATTTGTAAATTTTTGGATTTAAGGATTTTCCCCCATAATAAATAAATATAGAAATAGGTAAATACCAAACTATATCTCCTAACTCGTGCCCTAAAAAGAATAATAGCATCTCAACAGGCTTTAAAAACGAAATATTAAAATTCACCATCAAGGAAAGCCCTATCACTGCCCACCAAAACGTCCAGAAGGGATTTGACAAACTAACTAAAATCCCGCCTATGAAACTATTCCCTTTATATCCTTTTACCATATTCTCCTCGAAAGTGAAATCTGTTTCAAAATCACTTTTTAAAACTCCCCTTATCGCAACTATACCATAAATAACTAAGAATATTCCGCCTATAAAACCAACTAAAGTTAAAAAGATAATATTTTGAAAAAAGAAGGAAGCTCCTGCAAGTAAGGCTATTATTAGTGTCAATTCAATTGTGGCATGTCCAAGAAGAATATAAATCGATGCTAAATACCCTCTCTTTTGTTTTAGTGACTTATAAATTGTGAAGGTTAAAAGTGGTCCGGGAGATAAAGCTCCCGTAAGAGCAACAAGGAAAGAAACGACAAAAATCTCTATCATTCCACTAAGTCATTCTCTGGATTTTTAATAATCAAATAATCGAGTGATTAACATCACAATAACAAAAAATATAACTAGTAAAGGAATCATGAAGATGAGACACATGTAGGATCCCTTAATCATTTCCCGTCTGAATGATTTAAGTCCCTTTTCCCAGTCTTTTTTGGTTTTTTCTTGCCAATTTTTTACGTCTTCACTTATTTTCAGCTTTCTTGCTTCCCATTGTTCTTTAGTCTCGATTTGTCTTTTTTCTAAGTCTACTTTCCATTCTTTTAATTTTGCATCCCAAGATTCTTGTTTTTTTTTGAAAAACTCACTCATTTTTTCAAGATTATTTTCCCATGCAGCTGTATTTTCCTTATGAGTCTTCTCTAATTCCACACCCCATTCTTTGAACGTGGCGTCCCAGTTTTCCCTCGCACCTTTAAAGAATTGATTAATCTTTTCTTGATTTTGATTCCATAATTCTTTATTCTTTTTGGTGTTCTCTTCAACACTCTTTTGAAATTTACTGTATCCTTCTGTAATATTAGAAACAAAATCGTTCCAACCTTTTAATAGTAAATTTTCCTTAGCTTCGTTCTGTTCGGTTTCTTCTTTTTCAGACATAAGACTCTTCACACTTTTTTGATAGCTTATATTAGATTATATATCATTAGTTCTATTTAAATTCATTAATATGGTTGTCATTTGAGCTTTATTACTCCATTTACCTTAAATTCTTAAAAGGTTAATAAAAAAGTGCGCAAAATCTGCTTAAAAACTTTTATTCGATGAAGAATTACTTTCAATATCATGGAATTTGAAGTTACTAAAAAAACTCCACTCTATAACGCCTTGTCAGAGCAAGGAAAACGAATTTATTTACCTCAAGGCATTTTTCATTGGTCTGGTAGAGCAAAAAAGGAAGCTGAAATTAGCGGTACTCTTGGATCTGCTTTTGGATACGAGAAAGATTTTATTGAAGGAGGGAGTTCTGAATGGCTTCCTCTTTATTTAGAAGATATCAAAAATTTTACAAAACTTAGCATAAAGGAAATTGTTCCATATTCTCAAGTTTCTGGTCTTGAAGAATTAAAGACTCATTGGAAAAAATGGTTAATTAAGAAATCCCTTTATAATAAGGATTTTGAGCTAGATAAGTTAAATAGACTTGAAAATTTTACCACCACTCCTCTAGTAACCTCAGGATTAACAAATGGGATATTTTTATGTTGTTCTTTGCTCTTAAATCCGGAGGAGTTCATAATATCTCCAAATAAGAGATGGGGGAATTATGATAATATCATCGAGAAATTACTCGGGGCTAAAATCAAATCTTTTGATTTTTTCATTGAAGAAAAATTCAATATTCAAGGATTGAAAGACGCAATCTACGAAATTGCTAAGAATCAAGAAAAAATAACGCTAATTTTAGGGTTCCCTAATAATCCCACGGGTTATGTTCCTAGCAAGGACGAAATGGAAGAACTTGTCTATATGTTAAAACAAAGTCAAAAAGATCTTTCTAAACCAATTTTCGTATTAGTAGATGACGCTTATGAACCTTATATTTTTTCTGATAATGCAATAAAACGCTCTATTTTTTACGCTCTACATGAGATAGAGGAAGATGTAATTCCAATTAAGCTAGATGGAATAACTAAAGAAATGTTACTGTATGGAGGGCGTATAGGGTTCATTACGGTTGGATTAAAGCCACAATGGGTTAATAGTGAAGAGGAACTAATAGCTCTAAAAACAGAATTAACTAATAAATTATCGGGATTAGTGAGAACTACCATTTCAAATTCTAATCATTTCTATCAAGCGCTTGTTATTAAACTTTTTAAGGATGTTGGTATGGAGGGATTGATTCAAAAAAGAGATAAAGTTACGAATCTCCTTAAAAAGAGGTATGAAAAAATTAACCAAGAACTTAGAAAGATTGATAATTCGAATATTTCAGTAGATCCAAACGCGGGAGGTTTCTTCGTCTTTGTCAATCTAAACCCTAATAAAATAAGCGCGAATCAGTTTGCAGATCACCTATTAAGAAAATACAAAGTAGGAGTGATCCCTATCGAAAAACACAACAATAACATAAACGGAATCAGAATCGCCTACTGTTCAATAGATTTAACAAAAATTCCTGAATTCGTTAAACGATTTAATCTCGCGTTAAATGATTATTGAGTTTGTTTAGAAATTTTCTATATATTATCCTTATACCTTTTATTTATTTTTGCATGCAATTAAAAACATTGAGTTTATATCTAATATAAAAATTTGTTAAAAAGTTGTTGAAAAATTGACTTCAATTTATATAGTCGATCAAGGGAATTTAAAAGAAATTTCAAAACCAATTTTTTCTATGGGGGATGTTTATATCGTTGACGACGATAAAACAATTTACGTATGGATAGGTAGCAAGGCTTCAGTCGATGAAAAAACTGCAGGAGCCGCACAAGCACGAACTCTTGACCAACAAAGAGGTGGGGCAGCAAAGATAATAACTGTTGATGAAAATCAAGAACCTAATGCATTTTTAAAATTAATTAGTCCAATGGGGGCTATGAAAGTTGTTGAGAAGAACATCGCAAAAACTCTTCTCAAAGATGTATCTACAGGGGATTGGGCGGGATTTGAAGAATGGAAAAATATTCTTTATCGTGTTTCAGCAGAAGAATTTGAAGGTATTAACTCTATGAAAATGGTTCAAGTTCCTTTTGCGAAAGATTCATTAGATTCAGAAGATTGCTACGTTGCTGACTTAGGAAATAAAGTTTATATTTGGCAAGGAAGAACGTGCAATGTCAAAGAAAAAGTAAGAGCAGGCCAATGGGCAAGAAATATTGATGCTGAGAGAGCTGGTTCCCAAAATGAACGGATTTTTGAAGAAGGGGACGATTCTGAATTCCTCGCAGCGTTAGAGAGAGGAGTAGATTATAAAGAATCTGATGCGGTTCAATTAAGAGCTGAATCAGTATTAGAACCTGAAACAGAAGCAGATAAAGCAGCAGCAGAAATTCAACCAGAATTTAAATCGGAAGTAAAAGAAATTACTCCTGAAGAAATAAAAGCAGATATTGCCCAAATTAAGGATGTGAGTGCCTCAAGTGCGGGACCTGGAATTCCAGGATTTGTAGATCATTCTATCTTGACTGTTGAAAAACCTGAAGGCCGTAGAAGATGCCCTAAATGTGGAACTGAAGATAAAACGATGATTCATGAAAGCGTTGATAAAAGCAATATAATCCTCGACTATCCACGAGTTTACGGCAAAATGTATCACTGTGGAGAATGCTCAACGGATTGGAGGGAAAAATAACTCCTAATAAAAAATAAACAATTTTTTTATCTTTTTTTAAATTTTAATCAAAAGGTTTAGAATATTAAGACTTTTTACTATCTCTACGAAGGATTTTAATTTTTTTCTTTAACTCAACTAGTTCTTTTTCCTTATCTTCGAGTTGAGATTCTGCTTTTAGTTTTTCATCCTTTACTTTTTGCATTTCGGTTAATAATCTGTCTTCAATTTGCTCAGATTCAAATATTTTATTTTTCAATTTTTCTCCATTTACCCTCAACTCTTTTATTTCGGTGACTTGGCCATCAACGATATTTCTTAAATTTATTATCTCTAGCTCGAGTTTTCCGGATATGTTGCCAGATTTCTCCTGGGATTCTTCCAATCTTGCTTGAATTTGATTGATAAATTCTTTATTTGTTATATTATTTTGAGTTAATTTTTCAATCTCTATTACTAAATTCTTAATCCGTTCTTCTTTTTTTGCCAAATCCTTTTTAACTAAGCTGAAAGTTTCTACCTTCTGTTGTAATTCTTTCATTGATTGAACAGACGATTGTTGGGAGCTTTCAAGTTTAAAAATCTCTTTCTCTTTTTCCGTGATAATCTCGTCTTTCTTTTCAAGTAGCACCTGAACTTTTTCGAATTTTGATTTTTGGACAGTGTCGTTCTCTAAATATTGAATTTGTTCCATTAATTCTTTGATTTTTTCGTCTTTTTCTTGTAATCTCCCAACAAGCCCAGTATTATTTATTTGTTCAGACTTTATTTCTTCTAAATCTAGGCTGATACTCTCTATTTTTTGAGTTTGTTCGGCAATAACTTTATTTAAATTGTCAATATTAATTTTTTGGTCTTGAATGATCTGATTTTTTTCGTTAGCAGAGAACTCGAACTCTTCAATATGTTTGTTCTTATCTTTTAATTGAGATTGTAGCGATTCAATTTCTTTTTCTTTAATCTCAATTGATTTACTTACTTCTAAATCTACTACATTTGTTTCGTTCAGAAATTCAATTTTTGATTCAAGATCGTTTATAGAATTATCTTTTTCAACAATTTTCTGTAGCAAATCTTCTATTGTAGCATTATTTTCTTTAGTTAATTGAATAGATTTTTCTTTCTCTTGGTGAAAAGTTTCAGAGATGGCTTTAAGACTATCGTATTCGTCCTTAAGCGTGTTTATTTCATCTGTTAGTAGTTTATTTTGTTCAATAAAGAAATTTAATTGTTCCCTTATTTTGTCTTCTTCAGTGACAGGGATCTCCTCTTCATTGTCTTTCTCTTCTATCCAACCAAGTGAACTTAACGCGTCTACCATAGACGTGTCTTCTTCTTTTTTATCCCTCTGATCCTCTGACATAATATTATAAAATCAATAATCGTATTTATTTTAATCTAAACTATGTTGTACGCGTTTTAGACATTGCTTATTAAACGAACTCCATCTTTTAAAAAAAAAGGATTAGTTTTCACTCTTATTAGTATTCTTTCGTAAAAACATACTTTTTGTCTAAAAAGAATTTAGTTAGGTATCCAATAGAGAGAGCGATTATAAAACTTACTTCTAAAGGGGCATTAAAAAAATTAGTTAAGAGAAATTGGATGCCAATATTTTCAATTGTAGTTAAAATTGCAAATCCAAAGTACTTCAAAAACTCCTGTGAGGTCTCTTTAATCTTTAAACTCGATTTCTTGAAGACAATATATTTATCTAAAAAGAACTTAATGATATAAGTAATTCCAACAGCCGCTATTGAACCTATCAATTCAGGCATATTAACAGGGCTTGTAGAACAATACATAATCTGAAAAAATTCAATACTTCCAAGGGTACTACATACAAAAGGAGCTATAACAAGCTGATTAATTTTTTGTATAATATAGTTTAAAACAATCATACAAGCAGCAAAGACGAAATAAAAAAACATTTGTTTTTTAATGTTATTTTGTTCTTCCATAGGTCTAATCATTTAAAATTAGTTAATTCAGTTAAGAGTAATCCTCGATTTATGTCATTTTTTTATACGATCCTTCCAAGAACCAACTTTAGGTTCTTCATCTTCTTTTTCTTGTAAGTCTTCCTCGACTCTCCCTTGTATCGATTCATTAGGTATTGACCTAGTTAACTGGAGATGTTGTTCTTGATCTCCTGTTTGAGGAGATAATCCTCCTAGCATCCCTCCAGACGCTCTACTGCGTTTAACTTCTTTACCAGTTAACTTCCTGTATAATCTTTTGAAGCCATATATGATTAGACTAAATGTGATTGAAAATAAGAAGTAGATAGCGAACCATCCAGATCCAAAAAATAAAATTGGAAAGGGGAGTAATCCTTCTGTGTAGTCCGCGTATAAAAATCCAATTACAGCAAATATTCCTAAAAATATAAAACATCTTACGCAAGAAGGGATCATTTGCTTTTTCATCATTAGTTTAGTTAATTCCATTGATTCTTGCTGGAGTTCTATCATTTCTTGAGGATTTCCCGTGAGTCTTGCTGTTCGCATTCGTTCTTGTAGATTTTGTGATTTTTCTCTTAATTCTCTCGCAGCTCCCATGTTTAAACCCAAGATTCTATTTAGAAGCTCGCTTAAGCCTACCATTCCGATTGTAATAAGCATTATTTGGATAATAATTTCTCCATTTGCCATTAATTCATCACTGATATAGGAAAAGCATAATTTTAATTAAATTTTATTAATTCAACTTAGCAATAAATAAGAACAGAGTTAATGTGTTGAGAGTAAACAGATAATTGAGTTATATAAGATAAAAATAAATATTCCTTTCATTATTATGTAATAATTTAAAAAAGAAAAGAAAATTGTTATAATTTTTAGGCTTCCGTTCCGCAATTTCTGCAGATATATTTTTTCGCGTGTATTTTTATCCCAGATTGTTGAAATAATACTTGAGATTTATCTTCCTCAGTGTTAAACGAGGTTCCACCACAAGCTGGGCAGATTCTTCTTCCTTCAACAGGTGGTTTTTCTTTTGCTCTTTCTTCTTCTTCCTGTTTTTCAACAACTATAGAAGGTTTAACATATCTATCTCCCGTTGGAGTTGCAGATTTCGCAGATTCTGCTTTTAAACTGCTAATTCCTAAAAGTTTATCTAGTTTTTTGTCAATTCTTCTTAGCAGACTTAAAACATCTTCCTCAAATTCAGGCAATTTAATATCTCCTCGTTTGTTTCAATATTGATATATAATTTTTATTAAATGATCTAAGCGAGATATTAAAAATTTATGTAAAAAATAGAAATTCAGATTGCTTTAAGAGAGTGTTAAAAGTAAAGAATTAGAAATTACTACACTATGGATGCTTTTAACTTTTTTTTCGGAATTGCATCAGGGTTAAAATTTTTTTCTCGGTAATAAGTATTTATGCCTAATCCTATTACAAATAAAGATAATGCAAAATAACCAATCCAAAAAGAAAGGCCTATTATGAAGTAGGTAGGGTTATAGATTCCCTCTTGTAGTGTAAAAAATAAAATACCAATAAGAGCTGATATTGAGCAAATAATACCGCAAATGCAATCGAAATATATTTGGATTCTGTGGGATTTAGCATCTTTATGTTGTGTCGACATTATTCTTTCATTTTTTAAAATAAGTATTAGTTAAATAATCTTAGAAGGTTAATATAAATCTAGGCTAAAGGAAAATAGAAATAGTGGCGATATGTTACGAGTTCGATATAAAAATAATTAATAACATATTAAAATTCTCTTCTAATTCCCTCTATGGATTCAAAATAATCGAGAATTGATTCTTTTATCTCAACAGCAGGAAATACTAACCTCGATTTGTTAACGTATTCCAAGGCATCGTTCCAGCTCCAATTTGGATTTTCTTTTAAAAGCCATGCTACAATAATACCACCGCTTCGAGAAATACCCATAGCACAATGAACTAAAACCTTTCCCTTCTTTATATGATGATCTATGAAGGAAAAAATTTCTTTTAGATAATCATGTGGAGGGTACCAATCGTCTGGAAAACCCTTGAAAAGGTAGTTAAATCCTAAGTGAGTTGGATCATAAAAATTATCTTCCATTAAATTAACGATAGCTTTTATGCCAATCTTTTTAAATTCCTCAAAGTTTAACCTTGGCCAATAAGCGCCTATGTATAAATTTTCATGCACCTTATAGATTTGATCCAATTCCACCATTTTCTCAAAAGGTTTTATAAGTAATATTTACAATTTTATCATATTTATTTATTCTAACTAGGCAGGTAAGATCCAAATTGAATACCACTAAATGGTTTCTTACCTGCTTCTGCGAGATATCTTCCCGCAACTAAGCCTGCGATAAATCCTCCGACTATAACAACATCATAACTTTCCATAATTTTCCCCTAACTCATAATAAGTATAAAAAAATAACGTGAACAATACTTACTTTAAATTATAAAAGAAGATTAAAATATTTATTTTTCGGTTAAATCTCGGCTAGCAATTACATTTGATTCTAATCCGAGAATGCTTTCTATTAATATTTCCCCCATCTTTATTGGTGCATTTACTTGGATTTTGGCAATCTCGTTTAATGCGTCACTTAATTTTTCTTTAAGAATTGGTTTATCGGTTCTCACTGGGATCAATGGTAAAAATCCATTCTTAACTCTGATTGTAGTTGTAAGGATTCTCTTGGGTTCAAAATATTCTTGTTGTGCGTATTCTAATCCTCTTTTGCAGGTATATCCTTCAAATACAATATCTGAGCCTTTTTGAATGGCTTGAATCTGACAGCCAGTAGGACATACAATACACCTTATAACTTTTACAACGCTTGCACTACTTTCACTCATTTTTATAACCTCCTCTAAAACTTAATCCTCCTCAATTAATACCTCCGGTCGAGGTATTACTTCTATTGTTATCGTTTTGCAATCCGGATTTATATTTGCTTCTTCTAAGTTTAGATTTAATTCAACCATCTCACTAGGGATAACATATATTTTCTTTCTATTATAGATTAGATTATTATTTTCGTCTTTAAATTGTACAAGAACCCTTCTATCCGGGTACCTAACTCTAAAAGTAAAGAAAATCTCTTTTGAAATGTCTTGCTTATTGATAATGTCAGGTTTTACATAATTTACATTCTCCCCTGGAAGACATTGAATTATTTCTTTCTTCTTTAATTCTTTGCCATATCTCGAATTGATATATTCCACTGTATTTTTTCCGGTTCTTTTAGCTTCGTTAGTTACCATGTCCACTAAATCATGAACTTGTAATACATTTCCACAAGCAAATATTCCTTCGATTGTGGTTTCTAAATTTTCATCGACTATCGGACCGCCATTGTTAGATAATTCCGCTCCTGCTTGTAAAGTTAATTCATTTTCTGGAATTAGACCAACAGATAATAATAAGGTGTCACATTCAATAAATTTGTCTGATCCTATTATTCTATCAAAAGTTCGATCCACCTTTGAAATTGTTACTCCTTGTACTCTTTCTCTACCATGAATTTTCGTAACAGTATAGCTTGTAATTAAAGGAATATCGTAGTCTTCTAAACACTGGACTTGGTTTCGGAGTAAACCACTGACATATGGTTGTATCTCTACAACTGCTTTAACCTTACAGCCCTCCCAAGTTAATCTTCGAGCCATTATCATTCCTATATCTCCGCTCCCTAATATTACATAAGAATTTCCCGGTAAATACCCTTCAATATTGACAAATCTTTGAGCTTGTCCTGCAGTATAAATGCCCGCAGGACGGAAACCGGGTATATTTATTGCCCCTCTGGTTTTTTCTCTGCAACCCATAGCCAATATAATTGATTTTGCTTCCACTTCGATTAATCCTTCGCTATTATTAACAGCATACACTTTTTTTTCTTTAGTAATTTCAATGACCATGGAGTCTAATAAATAAGGGATTTCTAAATCGATTACTTGATTAATAAACCTCTGTGCATATTCTGGACCGGTTAATTCTTCTTCAAATTCTTTTAACCCAAATCCATTATGAATACATTGCAAAGTTATGCCTCCTAATTCCCTGTCCCTTTCAATAATGAGTACGTCTAAGTTCGCCTTTTTGACTTCTATAGCAGCGGCTAACCCGCCAGCCCCAGCACCAATTACAACGACATCAGCTTTGTATTTCTTCATTCTTCAATACCTTCCCCTAAATTGTTAAGGATAACATCCTTAGTTTTAGAAACAAGAAAATTAGTATCTTCTCCCATTTTCACTACTTCCTCATATGATATATTCAATTCTCTTGAAAGGATTTCGATCAGTCTCGGTCTGCAAAATCCACCTTGGCATCTACCCATACCTGGTCGACATCTAAATTTTATTCCATCCATAGTGTTTGCTCCGACGGGAGAATGAATTGCGTTCAAAATTTCTCTTTCTGGAATAGTCTCACATCTACAAATAATTCTTCCCCAAGCAGGATCTTCTTTTATTTTTATGTCCAACTCTTTTTTAGAAAAATCCTTGAACCTTTCCGGTTTTGGACGTATTGGATTATAGTCTTCTTTAACTTCTGTATTTACACCCAACAATTCTAAGAACTCAACAACCCGCTCAGCAATTGCATAACACGACGTTAAACCAGGGGATAAAATACCAACTACATTAATAAACCCGTAGACATCAGTATTGTCAATTATGAAATCGTATGTGTCCGGTACTGCCCTCAAACCTGCAAAATTCCTAATAGATGCTCTTAACGGTAGATTAGGAACTAATTTCTTTCCTCCTTCCAAAATTTCCTTTAATCCTGCTTCAGTGGTTGCTATATCCTTTTTATCACTAATATTTTGAGCGTTTGGCCCAACAAATGTATTTCCACTTACGGTTGGGCAAACTAAAATGCCTTTAGATACTTTAGTTGGTGTGGGAAATAAAATTTTGTTAAGATGCATCGCATTTCTATCAAAAAGAATGTATTCTCCCTTTCTTGGCATTATGTTAAAATAGTCCAAACCAACCATTTTTGAAATCTTCGCTCCGTATACTCCCGCAGCATTAATAACATTATTGGCTTTAAATTCTTTTTCTTTAGTTTTAATTGTAAAGGTGTAGTTTTGATGTTTAATTCTTCTCACTCTCTGATTTCGGAAGAATTTTACGCCATTCATAGCAGCATTCTCAGCGAGCGCATAAGTCATTCCATAAGGACTAACTATTCCTGCTGTGGGTGCGTGTAGGACGCCAACCACTTCGTCTGTAAGATTAGGTTCCATGTGCTTTATTTTTTTCTTATCTAAAATTAGTTCCAAGCCAGGAACTCCATCCTGAGTTCCTTGTATTCTCTGTTCTTCAAGTCTCTTTATTTGATTATCTTCTAAAGCAACCACAAAAGAACCAATTCTTTGAAATGAAAAATTTAGTTCCTCTTCGGCTTGAGTATACAGCTTGTTTCCTTTAATGCACATATCACGCTTAACATATTCTCTTGGTGACGCAAAACCAGCGTGTACTACGCCCGAATTAGCTTTAGTAGTACCTGATGCAATATCAGCCTCTTTTTCTAACAAAGCAACATTGAGATCAAATTTTGATAAAGTTCGAGCGATACAACAACCAGTAACACCACCACCTATAATAATAACATCGTAGATCAATAGAAATACCTCTTCGATTCTAATGAGTAAATAAAATTGCTTATCTAGTATAACAACTTATTTCTTTAAAATTTATTTAGAACATAAATACTTTCTAATTGACAATGTCCTTTAATAGGAAGAAAACTATTTATATCCTATTTATTTAAAATCAGAATTAGATGAAAAAAAACCATAGTACGTTAAATATCAATGCTATAACTATCAGAGCAATCGTTACAGGGTTAATTAATGTGTTTCTTAGAGCTTTTGAGTACTTTAGCTCGAGATCCCCTTTCATTAGCGTATTAAACGTTTTGTATTTTGGATTTGTTTCTTCTTTCATGTGGTATGAACCAAGAAATCGAGGACTTGTTAAAGTTTTTAAGTGGGTATTGTAGTCACTGGTAGGAAATAAATGTAACTTATTATTGTTGAGAATATCTTCGTAATCTTTTATATTACGGACTTTGCTTAACTCTTTTTCATTATCCTTTTTCTTATTATTATCGTTCATTTCAAAAATGACCAATTAAATTTTTCTCATGTTTTTTATATCTATTTACTCTTAAATTTTTTACGGTTATTTAAAATAATATACAGTTCATACTGACAATCAAAATAAAAATTATAAATCGATTATTTCTCTAAGGATTTATCAATAAAATCACCAAAACCAGAAAAGACACTTATATCATTGTCCCAATTTATTAGATCTTTTGAATATATTCTAAAAAAAGTGTCAGAGATTTGCAATAATTCATCAATAATTTTTCTCTCTTTCGTTTTGATATAAGAACTACCAATGAAAAGAAATTTTCTTCGCTTTATTATGACAAATCGAAGATCGGATTTTTCAAAACTTGAAATGCCCCCATCAGAAAGCGCTTCAGCGAATTTGTTTAAAGCGCCCATTAAAGCGCCAAATAGTTGAGGATCAACTTTTTGTTCATATACTTTTGAAAATAAAACAATTCCATTATCTGTTAAAACCCAAAAATCTTTTAATATCTTCGGCACTAATACCACAAATTACTCGTTTTCAATATCCAAATTTCTATTAGATTGGTGTTTTAAATAATTAAAAATCTTTTTTAGAAATTTTTATTTATTGTATTAAAAGTAAAAAAATTAAAAATTAAAAATTTGTTTTTTGTCTTCAAATAATTTTTTTTTAAAAATAAAGTTTAAAATTCTATGATTTGGAATACTAGAATAACCCAAATGACTGGGGTTAAATACCCACTAATAATGGGCGCGTTTGCATTAATAGGGAGCGCAGAATTTGCTAGTGCTTTTTCCAACGCAGATGGATTAGGAATTATTACCGCGATTAATCATCCTAAAATTGAATCTTTCCAAAGTGAAATTGAAAATATGATGAAATTGACGGATAAGCCTTTTGGAGTTAATTTCACTATTACGCCACCATATCTCCTAAAAAAGAGGAGGGGAAGAACTGAAGATTCCTATTATGATTTCTTAAATTTAGCAATTGATATGGGAGTAAAAGTATTTACTACTTCTGCGTACCAAGCTCCAGAATTAGGAAATAAAATAAAAGATGCAGGTTGTTATTGGTTTCATAAGTGTGTTACCATGAAACACGCAATAGCCGCTCAAAAGATGGGAGCTGACGCCATTACACTTGTTGGTCTCGAGGGTACAGGTTTTAAGAACCCAACTCAAAATACAACACTTGTAAATATTACAATGGCTCGAAGGTTGCTAAATCTACCGATTATAGCTGCGGGAGGTATAGGAGATGTTAGGGGCTTTCTGGGAGCATTAGCTATGGGTGCAGATGCAGTGTGCTTAGGAAGTTCAATTATCGCTACAATTGAAAGTCCTGCTTCAAATAATTGGAAACAACAGATATTAAATCAAGATGTATTTGATGATAAGTATTACAGGAAAATATTTCACCTCGAATTAAAAGATTCGGCAATAGCGTCAATGGCAATTGGCCATATAAAAGAAATTTTACCAATAAAAGTGTTTATCGATAATATCATTGACGAATCAAAGCATATCCTAAAAAGTTGGGGCTTTAGGGGGGGTACATTTAATACTTTATAAAATTTGAATGAGCAATTATAAATCAATTGCGAGTTTTGGAATAGATATTGATAAGATAGAATAAGACATAATATTAATGAAATTAGACTACGGAAAAAATGGAATTCAGTTAGAGATTGATCCTAATTGGAACACGAAAATTATTCAACCTACGGAGCTATTTCCAATCGAAAATCCAATTAAAGCGATCAGGGATGCTATTAAAAATCCTGTGGGAAATAACTCATTAAAGGCAATTATAAAAAATAAAAATAAGATCAAGTCTGTATGTATTGTAGTTTCAGATGCAACGCGACCAGTTCCAACTCATCTTATTCTAGAAGGGCTTTTAAAAGAATTGACAAATTATGGAATTCAATATAAAAATATCAGGATCTTAATTGCCACGGGATTGCACCGCCCAACCCATAAAGAGGAACTAAATAGAATTTTAGGTTCAATTTTAACCAGTGATGTTCAAATAATCAATCACATTGCAACCGATAAGAAATCTCTGGTATCATTACAAACTAACGATTTTGAGAATCCTATTGATATAAATAAACACTATTATGAAAGCGATCTAAAAATTTTAACCGGATATGTTGAACCTCACTTTTTCTTTGGTTTTTCGGGGGGATATAAATCCATTGTTCCTGGTTTAGCAGGTGCTGAAACTATATTAGCAAATCACTCCGCCGAAAATATAGCTTCTCCGTATGCCCGATTTGGAATCTATGAAAATAATCCACTACCTGAACATTCATCTAGACATGCAAGAAAAGTTGGTGTAGATTTCACTATTAATGTATGCATTAATAAAAAACACGAAATCATTCAAGTAGCTGCTGGTGATTTAGAATTGGTTCATAAAAGATTAGTTGATTATCAAAGCAAACATATTTTCAAGGAAATTAAAGAATTGTTCGATATCGTGGTTTGTGGAAATGGAGGTTTCCCTTTAGATCTCAACCTTTATCAAGCTGTAAAAAGTATGGCAATCGGAGAAATGGGTGTAAAGCGAGGAGGCACTATAATTTCAGTAAATGAGTGCAAAGAAGGAGTTGGCGTAGGACAAGATAAGTTTAAAGAGCTTATTTTTTCTGGAAAAGCTCCAGAAGAAATCTATAATAAAATCCTAAAGAAAGATATAGTTATACCTGATCAATGGGAAATTCAAGTATTAGCCCGAATATTAATGAAGTCTGAAGTATATCTTGTATCTAATATGAAAGAGGAGGAAATCGGAAATATCGGTTTAAAATATGCTAACACTGTAGAAAATGCAATAAAACAATCTATAATAAAACATGGAAAAGACGCGTCCATACTTATTTTACCTAATGGACCACAAATTCTTCCATTAATAAACAAATAATTTAAATCAGTGAATTAGTAATTTAATATAAGAATTATCGATTTAATTTAGATTGAAATGGATTCTACAAACGCAATCATTTATCTGGATATAGATAAGGATACTCCAAAGATTAATTTTTGGTATCCTTATAATCTATCAGAGAAATACCGAAGAGATATTGTTGAGGAGTGTATTTCGATTATATCTGGTGATCCAACTTTCATCCCGGAAGTTCTCTTAATTTTTCCTATTTCACCTCTAAAAATAAAAGTATTAATTAAATATTTTAAAAGAGAAGATCCTACTAAAAAAGAAGGAATTTCTAAGTCTGCGATAATCTTTTTATTTGCTGAAGAAAATGATCAGATATATTACCGATATATGAGTTATATCGATTCATATTTTAGTAAAACTGTTAGCACTATGCTCACCCTCAAGAAAAATGGTACTATAGACGAATTAATATACGAAGAAATTGTGAAATTGCATATCATTTTATGCAATTTAACAGAATATTTGTCTTCTAAAAGCCAGTACGTATCAAAGAAAGAAGAACCCTCAAGATTAATCATTGAAGATAATCAAGTAGAAAAAAGGAAATTTAAAGTCGTAGTCCTAGGAGACCCGAGGGTAGGTAAAACATCTACAATCCTGAGATTTACTGATAACGTGTTTCTTAGGGCATATATTCCAACGATGGGTCTAAATATCACACAAAAAATCTTTAATATTGATACTAACATTGTAGAATTAGTGTTGTGGGATTTGGGAGGTCAAACCAAATTTGAACTCATAAGAAAGAAATTTTATGAGGGTGCGAACATCCTACTATTTATTTTTGATTTAACGAATCCAATGTCTTTTGCTAATGTTCCAAAATGGCACCAAGATATAAAAAATTACTTGAAAAATAATATAGCTCTAAATGGTTATCTTATTGGAAATAAGAAGGATTTGGTTAAAAAAAGAATTATAAGCGAGAGGGATGCGTTAAGGCTCTCATATTCTTTAGACCTTGAATATCTTGAAATTTCTGCTCTAACAGGCTACAATGTAGAGATGGTTTTTAATAAAATAACAAGAAAATTACTAAATTTTAACAAAATTGAGGAATAAATTTGTAGAGAATTTGGAGATTAATCCATACAACTGGGCGATAAAATTATGCAATAATCTAGTTTGTGATAATATCATATAAAAGATTTCCAATAACCGCGTAACAGCAAAATCCGAAAACATTAACTTATAAAAAATAAACTGACTTTTTCCCATTATATACCCGCAAATCTCACTTAGAAGTTTGTTCTGGGACATATCACGTCTGTAGATAAAAACATTTTTATATAGTGGAGTTACATATTTTACAATATATATAATAATAATAAGATTATTTGTAGTAATATTTTCGAAAAACTTATAATGTATAATGATCATACATTTTAACGAAAAAGTTTGCGTATTAATTGAATAATCATTATTTAACAAAAACGAACAAAGAATAAAGTGAAAATATATGTCATATCGAGACCGCCTACGATCAACAAAGGGAGATTCAGAAGAGGATAGTCCTAGTGGACAGTGTTGCGAAGATCCTTCAGTTGAGTCAAAAGATGGTGATGTTGTCTGTTTAAACTGCGGAATGATTCAGAGTAGGAACTTAGTTGGAAATGAGAGGAGAGCATACACAGTAGAAGAAGTAAATAAACGAAGACGGACCGAACCACGATGGAGAGAGTTCGGGCCAAGAACCATGTTACCAAATTCAAAGATCGATTCAAAAGGAAGATTGATTAATGCAAAGGGAAAAACTCTGTTTTCCAGACTTTCAAAAATTCAGAATTCCTTAATTTCCAGCATTGAAAGAAACTTTTGGGAAGCAAAACCAAAGTTAAAAATGCTTACGTCGAAATTAAACATTCCAGAGTATATCAAAGAAACAGCATGGAAAATTTATAGCGTTGTTGCAAGGAAGAAGTTAACCATGGGAAGATCAATTGATGGTTTTATTGCTGCTTCATTATACGCTGCAATCAGGGTTCACGAATTTCCACGTTTATTAGAGGAAGTTTGCGATGCTTCTATGACTCCACGAAGAACTGTTCATAGAAGCTTAGGAATGATTGTAAAAGAAGTTTTACCTGAATTAAATCTAAGGTACAAACCAATTACAGCCGAACAGTTAGTATTTCGATTCGGAAACGATTTGGGATTACCAATGGAAGTTCAGAAGAAAGCGATCGACATGCTCGCAGACGCGTCAAAAAACGGACTATTAAGAACAGGGAAAGACCCTAAAGGCTTAGCGGCAAGTGTAATATATATGGCGGCCAAATCAAGTAACTGCCGAAAAACACAAGCAGAAGTCTCAGAAGTGGCCAAGGTAACAGAGGTCACATTACGGTCCCGATCTAAGCAAATTAGAATGAAATTAGCTTAATCGGTTAAGAACTAGCTTCAAAAGTTTTTTATTATTTTTTTTTTCATATATATTTTTATTTTCTGAGTAGTCTAAATTCGTTTAAGAATTAAACAAGACTAGTCATACAGTATCTTCTTTAAATTTTTTTTCCCTAGAGATTTCCAATTTCTTGAAACCTACTAATAACCCATTTTTTATCCAAGGCAGCTATAAATGGAGCAAACCGAGGACCCTTTGTGCTTCCAAGAAACAATTGATAGAGCAGTTCAAAGAATTGCTTCATGTCTTTACGATTTATTTCAGCTTCTTCTCGTAAGGTTATCATTTTTTGTTTTATCCCTTCCTCAGTCCACTTTGTTTCTTCGAGTATTTGTCCAAGATCTAATGCAAACTTACGTATCTTTTCGCTGAACTGCCTTAAAACAACTGGAGAAACATGTTCACTTAATTGTATTCTAAGATGTTTTGGAGAATATTCTGAATTTACCCAATTCTTAGCTAGATTTAATCTTTTTTCAATATGGTCAAAAATCTCCTTCGAAGGGCTTTCTTTTAAAATTTCTGTTGCTAACAATTTTTCAATAGCTTGTTCAGTTCCCTTTTGATCAGGAGTTACTAATTGGGATAGAATAATCGCAGTTTGATAGTCAAATTGAAATCCTGTATAATCTGGAATGTCATTATAAAACACAATTTCATAACTTCTTTGAATTGTATGGAGTTCGGTTGAATCAGTAAACGATTCTATTTTATGATAGATTCTCTGGGCTCGATCGTATTCTGCAATATAACTTGGGATCTTATCTAAACCCAGAATTATACGTTTTTTTGGAGGTGTTTTGAGATAAATATATTTCAATACTTCTGGTTCAGCATATTCTAACCATTTTGTTGGTGTGAACCCGATGAAACCTGAGCTTGTCATATCTCCAAAATCTTTTCGACCTTCTGAGTAACCAACCCATTCATTCCAAAACCCGTATGGACCTCTACGATTTAAGACAGACTCTAGAACTTCAATACAACTATCGCGGGATCCTCCTGGTGTAGCATGGTCCTTTCCATACGGTTCAAAATGTATATCAAGAACGTACCATATTGCCAACCATTCAAGACGCCAAGTTAATTTTCCCTTGCTAATATCCGACCATCCTTCGTTCTTACAATCATCACAGAAATAACGAACTTGATATGTATCAAGATTAACATCCAAAGCTTTGGTTGTACCTATTCGATTACAATGCTGACATAGTGGATTAATGGGAATCCAATTTTCGGGAAAGGGATTTTCTTTACGGTATTTGTTTAAGATTTCTCGGACCTTTTCTTTTTTGTTAATGAGCTCGATTACTACATCTTTCATTCTCTCTTGTTGGTATAATTCATGAGTTCTGATGATTTGAATGCCTCGTCCAAATTTAGGCATTGGTTCCCCAAAATCTCTCCAATAATAATCAACCCAGGTTTCCTTATGATTCTTAGGAGAAGGGACATCGATTAAACGCCAATTAACATATTCTTTTGCTTTCTTCAAATCTGGAAATGCTTTTAATTGAGCAGGTTTCCCCTTCCATGGGTCTGATGTATAGAGAATTAAATTGTGTGTGACTTGATATCCCCGATTTTGGAGTTCATTTGCAACGGCATTCGTAAGGACTATCTCTCCTCTTAAGCGTCCAATATGTTGTCGACCAGATACAGAAATTCCACAATTACAGTTAAAATTTTTTATTCCTGGCCAATTCTCGATTAAATCAGATGTTAATTTATCTATCCAATGATGAGGTTGTATCTTCGGCTTCTCTATCATCTTTGTTTTTCACTTTGAGATAATTGAATATTAATAATAATTATGTATAGAAGAAAAGTTTAATCTGAATTAATTTTGAATTATTATAATAATACATGAAAAACATTAAAATTTGAGTAAATATCCAGTCGTAATCTAAATCAGAAAGAGCTAATTAAAGGTAGTTATCACTAAATAACTTAGAACCGTGTTCAAATGCATAATTTATGATATTTAAATTTTTACTTTTTAGTCTTATATTCCAATTTTGAACAAATAAGGAAAATTATGGCTGTCTTTATTTTGTGACAACATTTTATCCTAATTAATACTAAGGGTTTAAATCATCGAGTTAAGATATAATTATAAGCTTGATTGAAAGGTATACGAGTCCCAGTTAAGAAGTGACAATTGCGTAAGCGGTTTTATTGAATTTAAAATATATTATGCGGAAAATTCAAAGGATTATTACTATAAAGAATGTAAGTTATTCCTTAATTCTATTAAATGTATTTTGTTTTGTCTCAGGATTATTATATATAGCTATTCCTAGTCATATGTTCTTTTGGGACGTATTTGGAGTAATATTAACGATCACTTTTTTTGATAACCTCTTACTAGTATACCTTAATTTGTTGAGAGTTAACAAAAGGAGTAAAATAGGGTATAAAATATATATAACTTGTTTTGTTTTTCTAATTTTTATTATATTGGCTATGTTTGGTATGATGCAGGGCAATTTGTTAAGTTCTGGGGAAATTTCAGGTGGATTTTTGGGAGGATATGCATTGACTCATCTTTCCTACTTTGGAATTTTAACATTTGGTATTCTAATGGGATCATTTGACATCTTTACAAGAAAGAACCCTGAATTGTGGGGGCAAGATAATGGAAGCAATCGAAGAAAATCCGTGAAAAATTTAAGATTTCAAGGTATTCTAAGGAAAATTTTAGTAGTGGTTTCTTGGACGGGTTTCATTTTTGGTGCTTTTTGTGCTTTTGTAACTCTTTTTGGAGTGTTTGAGTTTGTAGCCACACAACTCACTTTTATATCGTCTCAGTATGGGGTTTTCCTATCGTTTATCTTCCTATCTAACACAATCATTCTTTTGAAGCTAAAGCGGGAGAGATGGGATCGAAAAAGATTTCGCAGAGTAGCTCTCGTAGGAGTTTTTGTTTCTATAGCATTACTAAGCCCTTTATTTCTTTCAAACATCACTTCAATAAATGCTGAAATACGCTTTTCAGAGGCGTTTGGGCAAAATTGGCATCAAGAAATTCCCGATGAGACAAACGATTACTTTCTACAAACTTCTTTTTCGACAGCAGGGTATTATTTAGGAATTCCTTCTGAAGATTGCAATATTATAGAGAATGTTTTATTTTATGACAATGAGAGTATTAAATTATATTTTGATGCATATATGCCATTAGGGAGAAGTGATAATCTTCCAGGACAGAATTCCACATTAATTCGGATTCACGGGGGAGGATGGGTATCAGGTGATAAAGGAAAGTCAAACATGATGCAGATGAATAAGTATTTCGCGGCTCAAGGGTACATAGTTTTTGATATCCAATATGGATTGTATGATTCCTCAGTTGCAGTAATGGATTTCATTACTCCTAGTTATAATAAGGGAGCTTTTAATATTGATGATATGATTCGTCATATAGGGGAATTTACTAAATATATTACTTTAAATGCCGATATTTACGGGGCAAATTTGGATTCTGTTTTCATTAGCGGAGGATCTGCAGGAGGACATCTCGCAAGTGCAGCAGGTTTAGCAATAGCGAGTGGAAATTATCCCAGCTTATTTAGTCAGAACCTGACAATAAAAGGATTGATTCCATTTTATCCCTCAAATGGACAGATGAAGCATTTTGGAATTGGTGGAAGTGAAGAATTTACCGACCCTGAGAAATTAGTCGAAGCGGAAAGTCCACCGTGTTTAATCTTTCAGGGAACTCACGATGTTCTCACCTATTTTGGGATTAGTAACAACTTTCGAGACGCTTATTTAGCAAAAGGGAACACGAAGTGTGCTATTATATGGATGTTGTTAGGAGGACATTCCAGTGATTTTTATTTTTCTGGTTATTATAATCAAATTTTTTTATACTATATGGAGCGATTTATGTACCTCCATCTCTAAATGCTCATGAATTCCTAATTATTTAAGAAATTTCTGTTTCTACACATACCTATAAAAGGAAGTGAATAATAATATCATAGTACATACAATTTTTAAACTCTAAATCGTGATCCTATGGAGCCTTTCACAATTTTCATAAATGTCGTAGCTATAATATTGGGTTATTTCATTGGTTCAATAAATCCTGCTTATATTTTTGGAAGAATGAAAAATTTCGATATACGGGAAAAAGGGGATGGTGTTGCTGGAACGGTGAATGCTTTTAAAAGTTTAGGCATGAAATATGCTATACCTACAGGTACGTTTGATTTTTTTAAAGGTATATTAGCGATCTATTTAGCATTATTACTCGGCGCTGATTTTGTATTTGCTCAATTAAGCGGGTTAGCAGCTATTGCAGGTCATGTTTTCCCTTTTTATATCAAATTTCGCGGAGGTCAAGGTATGGCTACTACATCAGGCATCTTGCTTGCCTATTTGTTAAATTATCTACTTACTAGTCTCGAAATGCTAATTTTTATTTTCATATATTTAATTTTTGTACTCGCCATTTTTGTTTATGTAACGAAAACTGGAATAATTGTAGCGATTATAGCTCTTGGTTTAATTGGATACGCTGCGTTTCTATACTATCCTGGAAATCCTTATAACCTCTTCTTTTTAATTGTTGTTGTGTATGACATGTCAGTTTCGCTCTATGATACGATAAAAGGAAAAGTTATAAAAATTGAAGATGAAAACTTCAAAACTCATTGGTGGCGGGTGGCTACAAGACCGTTTGCCTTTTTGTTTATCTTCTTTTACATTATCTTCGATAAAATTATCGCTCTTCTTATCATAGGGATTGTTGCTATTGCTTTTATTACGCTTGAGTTGACAAGATTCTTAAATAAACAAACAAACGATCTATTGACGGTTAAAATCAAGTCGATTTTTAAGAAAGGCGAAGAAAAGAAGTTTTCTTCTATGACTATATTTCTCGTAGCTACATTCATTTCTATTCTATTGTTTGATAAAGATATCGCAATTACAGCGCTAACTTTCCTAATTTTTGGTGATATTTTTAGCAAGATATTTGGATTAGCGTATGGTAGGCATAAAATATTTCAGAAAACATTGGAGGGTACATTAGCGTATTTTGGATGCGTGTTAATCAGCGGGTTCATCCTTTATAATACTATAGGTATACCTATACTTATTTTGATAATTGGTGGGATAGCTGCGCCTCTTGTTGAGCTATTTTCCTTTCAACTCAACGATAACTTTACTGTTTCTCTAATAAGCGGATCCATTATGACAGCAGCAAGAATATTCGGTCTTTAATTGAGTTTTAATCGCACTAAGTACTCTTTTTTTTTTAATTTATCCCTTAAAAAATAAGGTTAGTTTATGAAGTTGTGAAAAAATATTGTTATATATGATTACTTTATGTTATTTATAAGAATGTCTTATATAGAGAAAAAGTATAACGCTAAAATTTCAGAAGTGTTCGATGAACTTGCTAAA
>JAEOTS010000104.1 GCA_016839745.1 Promethearchaeota archaeon | reverse complement strand
TATTTTATTTGTTTTGAAATTTGCTTTCTTACTATCATTTCAATTTAATTTTTGCTGGATAATCTCCCATACTTCCTCTACTTCTAATTGTTTGAAAGGTTTTTTTTGGAATTGAAATTTACAAAGCTCATAGATTGTGCTACTATAGGGAGCCGAAATGCCTATTTTTTTCGCAAGACTTATGAGATATCCATTTAAATGTTCAAGTTCGGATTGAGATTTTTGGCGTATGATGATATCTTGAGTCATACTATTTGGACCAACACCCTTTAACTGATTTAGAACCATCGTTCCTGGTGTTTCGTCTGATTCCTTGGCGGTCTTTTGCAATACGCTCCAGGGAACTAATCCGGGTAACCTATGTTCTTTGAATCCAGCTGCTTCTAATGTATTAATTCCCTCAACTAGAGTTCTATAGTAAATATGACCAAATTTTGGAGCCGATTCTTTATCTATTTTAGTGTGATTAATTAACGTTAGGATTGAGTTTGATAAATTGAAAACCAATTTAGTGTGGATTGCATCTTGAATAGTTTGAGAAATTCTAAGTTTGAAACCACCAATAAAGCTATTCTTAATATCCTTCATTTCAGCTTGAAGTGTGTTATTTAAAGTACCAATAATAGCATAACCTTTGATTCTATGACCAAATACACCGGGATCATCTCTCCATGCGGACACCATTATAACCCCGTATATTATCTTTGAAAAATATTGCGGTAAAATATTTTGATTCTCAGTTCCATTTTGTAGAGCAAGGATAATTGGTTTATTTCCAAGCTTAGAGTAAATGTCTTTTGCTACTTCTTCAAGGTCGTAGTTTTTGACTGTGATTATAACAACATCTGCGTTCGGTTTTTCATTTAAATCTTCGATAATATTGACCTTAATTACTTGTTTATTATCCGGTGAGTTTTGATACATGATCAAACCTTTACTTTTCATTGCGCGAGCATTTTCTCCTCGAGCTAATAAAGATACTTTATTGTAGTGAGGAGTTAACCACCCACAAATAGAAGCACCAATCGCACCGGCTCCATAAATAACGATCTCTAAATTATTAAGATTATCTTCCATTGAATATCAAATCTTATATATATCTAAATATCAATTAAAATCCGCTTCAATTTGAAATTTATCTAAGATGAGTCATATTTAAATTACTATGTATCTAAAAATACACTATAATTTAAAAATTTACAAAAATGTAGAGGTGAATTTATGAATTTTAAAACAAAGAGTATTATTGGAATAGTAATTCTCTTGGTTATTTCTGGGTATCAATTATAGTGCTAATAATTGCTCTAGTTTTATCACTAATCGGAATAATATTTCCATTAATCTTAAACCTGTTTGGCACGTGAAAAACGGGAAAATCCTCGTGATTTGGGTCTAATTTCAGATAAGTTTAAAAACATAAAAGCATAGAATGAGTAATAGGAAAGTATATTATTTTTCTAGTAATAATATTATACTTTCTTAGGTTTTTGGTATGAGAATAATGCTTTGAAGGCTCACTACAGCTAACAGCATCAATTAGGTTGAGTAATATAAAAATGGAGAAACTTAATTTAGCTTTCAAAATGTGTGTATTTGGAGATTCTGGTGTTGGTAAGTCAACATTGATCAACCGATATATAACTGCTAAATTTGATCGTGATCTAAAATCAACTATAGGAGCAGATATTCTAATGAAATTCATTGAAACAGACTCAGCGCGCATAAAACTTCAAATTTGGGATTTTGCGGGCGAATCTCGGTTTAACTCGCTTTTACCTAGCTATGCACAAGGATCTTCTGCCGCTATTTTTATGTGTGATATTACTAATCGCGATAGCATTACGAATATAGATAAATGGCTTCTAACATTCAACGAAGGACTTAATAATCAGGATCCAAAATTTCCTTTAATAGTAGTTGGTGGAAAATTAGATTTAGAAGACCATAGATCTTTTAATTGGGAGGATATTGTAGCTATTTGTACAGTACGAAAAAATTTCGATTACATCGAATGTTCTTCAAAAACCGGAGAAAATGTGGATTTATTGTTTCAAAGTATTATTGAAAAATTATTGGTTTATGGGAATATTCAGCTGTTAACACAATAAAGTCTTATTTCAATTTTCGATTTAGGCTTAAATTAACTTTTTTAGTCTTGTTTCTTTTACTTTTATAAGATGGATGGGGTAAACATTTGGGAAAATGCCGATTGGACTGTACAGGCGCGTAAAATTGTTAATGTTGTTTCAAAATTCCCAGAAGGCTCTAAAATAATATTAGTTATGCGACATTCTCACCGCAATAATCCTACAGAAAATGAATCGATCCACGAGTTAAAATTAACACCTCAAGGTCATCAAATTGCTCAAATTTTTGGTCAAGGGTTACCTAAATCAAGAACAATTAGGTTGTTTCATAGTGTTGTAGAACGCTGTAAAGAAACAGCAGAAGATATTTTAACGGGTTTTGAAAGTGTTGGAGGAAGGGGAACCTTAAAAGGACCCCTAACACCCTTATTTCACGCGGGAACAGCTCCAAAATTCTTTTTAAATATTTTTAAAAATGAATCCCCTCTCGAATTTATGTATCGTTGGGCAGTTGGTTTCTATTCTCCTGATATAATAACCCCATTTCAAACGTATTGCCAAAATGCAGCAGAAGTTATCTGGAAAGGAATAAGGGACGCACAAGAAAAGGGGATAGATATCCATATCACTCATGATATATTTCTAATCGCGCTAAGATTCGGATGGTTTGGATTACCTCCCGACCAAGATTGGGTTCCTTTCTTGGGTGGCATTGCATTTGTTTTGAATGAAAACGATATAAAACTATTCGATAAGGATCGTTTTCTCTCTATCCCTAATCCATATTGGTGGAAGAAGATGATTGCAGAATAGAAAGAGTTTAAAACTCAAATCTGCACTTAGTGCAAACTTTCTTTTTCATGTAAATCCTTCTTGGCGCATAACAAATTATACGAGTTTTATCATCAACTTCTTTAATGGAAAAACCTGCTGCTCCACAATTTGGACATTTTCTTTTATTTATTCTTATATTTTCATCAGTCGGAGAAACAGTGGCAACAACTTCTTTTGGCACTTTAATGGTCTCGACTTGGGGATTTTTATATTGAGTAGGTGTTGGTTGTTGCTGCAATTTTTGGATTTGAGCTTTTAGTTGGAAATTTTCGTCCTTTAATAAACCTATTTGAAGTTCACTTTTCTCCAGAAGTGCGAATAATTCTGAAATCTGTGTTTCTAATCGACGAAGTTCCTCTTCGTCTTCTGGTGATAAATCATCTAGATTATTGTACATCATTTATTCATATACCTCGTAATTTTTACAGAATCGTAATTCTAAACCTAAATAAAACTTAGTTAGATTAAAATATATAGTTTATTCATCCACGAAAAAAAATTGTTTATAAACAAGAAATCAAAATATAGAATTATGAAGAAAAAATACTATTTATTCATATATCTAATTCTTACTCTCTTCGCGTTGTTAGTAATTTACTTATCTACTTGGACGCAAGTAGTTAAAAATTTAATCTTGATAAATATAATTGTTTATATAGTACGCAAGCCCCTGATTAGTATTACAGCGTTTATCACTAAAAAGCGTTCTTACCGAACTATTGTTGCTATGAGTGTAAATGTAATCTGGAGCATCTTCTTATTCTTGTTTCTAATTGAATTTGATCCTACATTATTTTTTGCCATAGTACCGTTCTTAGTTATAGCAGTTTCTTTAAACTTTAAAAATATAATCAGTAACATGGTCTCAGGGGCCCTCTTATTATCCTCAAACCAATTTGAGATTGGAGATTTAATTGAGACCAATGAAATTCAAGGAATTGTAAAAGAAATCAATTTAAGTTATACTAAAATACGAGAATTTGATGGAGTGGAAGTAGTAATTCCCAACAGCAATGTGTATGGATTTACCACAGTCAAATTTACTCACGATAAGTTTAAAATATTTGAACCGTTGACAAGAGAAGAATTTCGCAAGAAGCGAGATTATAAAGAGTATCTTAAGCTAATTAATAAGATTTTAACCGCAAAAATAAAAACAACTACTTATGTAAAGAAATTAGAAATTTTAGGAAGTATAGATCCTAATTTACTTGATGAGATGTTAAAGAGTGTCTTTATTGTTTACGAACCAATATTCGGAATTATGCCCGGTTATGCAATTGACACTACGAGATTCGGACGTGTTCGTATTCTCTTATATGTGAAATCAAATAACCCTACACTAATTTTGAACTATTTAGATTCCTTTTTAAGGGACATTCTATTTACTTTGTATCCTGATAGAATTTATCGAGATTGGGAAAAATACCCCGAAAATTCTACAGAAACAAAATTAGAGGACGAGGGTGATGAAAAATAGTATCTATATTTGAAACCGATATTATAGCTCTTATTTTTGTGGTGCTAATTGTGTTTTTATTATACATTTTTAATAGACTTCTCTCAATTCTATTTAATCGTCTAGTGAGAATCCCAATAGCAAGGAAGAATAAAATTTTATTCGCTTTTAGAATAATATCAATTTTAATTTTATTATATTTCATAATCAATGGATTTCCATCTTTCACTACCCTTCCTACGGAGTATACCGCAATAATAACTGGAGCCGTAAGCACAGCATTAGCGTTTATATTAAGCGGAATCTTTTCTAATTTTATTGCTGGGGTGCTAATATGGATAGTGGATCCTTTCGGTATTGGCGATGTCGTTAAAATTGGGGGTCATAAAGGGGTAATAAAATCTATTACGCTTACAAAAGTGGTCATTGAAACCATGGATCGTATAATTGTAGAAATTTCTAATTCCGATGTAGTATCATCTATAGTTTTGAACTATACTATAAAGCTCTCATCGAGGAAGAAATACATTCACTTTAAAAGACAAACGCGATCACCTCAGGACATAGGAAATGCAAGATTAGATATTGATGTTTACAACGAAGAGATTAGAAAACAAGAAGAAACGGATATTAAAAACTTCTTTACATCGTTCTCTGAGAACGACCAAGATATTGTATATACCTATAATTTTAAAATGCAAGTACCTTATAGACACTTCCGCATTGTAATTGATAAATTTAACGAAATTTGCGCGAAATATGTAGATATTTTCGGTATTAGACCCAGATTTCATGTTTTAGAATACAGTAACGAAATAGCTGTAAAATTTCGAATCTTAACATTAGATTCTAATAAAATTCTAAGATATCAGCCAGAATTTGCTAATGATCTCTATAAAGCTATTTTAAGTAAAATTGAGTTATAGTAAAGCTAAAGCTTCTCTATTTCTAACTTTTTCTTATTTATAATTTTTTAGGAAAATGTTCATAAAGAAATATGAATTGTTTAATGCGTTAATACAACATAAAATAACTAGTTTAAGAGTAGAATAAAAATGGAAAGATTTAAGAATTAATGATTTCCTTTCCACAATAGGGACAAATTCTAGCCCCATATTCAATTAACCTCTCGCAAAATCGACACCTTATCTTTATCCCCCTCCGAGATAAGATGTTAGTTCCTGTAGATAAATCATTAAGGAAATCTGTCGCTGTTTCCTGATTAATAATTAAATAATCTCCATCTATTAAGAAGTTAAATTGCTTTGCCCATTGGAAAACCTTTTCAGTAAACAGTTTATCGTTCATATCTAATGCCGTTCTAACCATATCAAGCCTTAATTTGTGTGAAACTTCCATCATTGATTTAACCCGATCGATTTTTTCTTTTTCTTCTTTTTCTAACCGGGTCTGCTCTGACGATTTGTATATTTTTGCCTGATTTATTAACTCAAATAATCTTTCTGTTTTAGCTTTTTCTTTTGTATACCTCCCGATGTGTTTTTTAAGTGTTGTAAACGAGTAAAATTTACCGTCTTTGGTTTGAATGTTTACGGCAGGACCTGATTTTGATGCATCTCTTGAGATATTGATAATATTTAAGATAGAGATTTGAGTGATCGATTTCTCACTAAAAGGTTTAAACGATAAGTAATCCTCGTTCAGAAAGATGACTCCAGTTAATATTTTAGATGTAAAAATTGCTTCCTCCGATTCGCTGTTCTTGAGACTCCCTATAGTTTCAAATAGAATGGGGTTTTCCTTTTTAAACGTACTACGCGTCAGTTCCCTAAATAAATCTTCGGTTGCTTTTTTTGAAGTAGTAAGTGAACCTCTCTCTTTTTTATGTGGATAAAAGGTGTAACTAATTCCTTGGACGCTTATCAATTCTATAGTTGGAAGTTTGAATCGATTCTTTACCGAGAAATTTTCAATATTGTTCGTTCTCAAATGAAACAAAATGTTGTCTTTTTCGGATTTAAACAAGAATTCCTTATCTGTTAATGTAATCGTTCCTCTGGACTTTCTTGAAATTAAAGCCCTGTATGAAGTCTGACCTGAGGTAAAATTTCCATACGATTCGAAAAGGACTACCATTTCACATTCAATAATAAAAATTTAGTCATTTATAATTTTCCATTATAACCATGTTTTAAAAATGATAATAAAAAAAAGGGGAAAAATCAAAAACTAATAAAAAGTAAAATTCTCCTCCCATGAGCAGTTTATGCGTTTCTATTTTTCTGACATTTCCTTAAATATTTCTTTCTCTTTCACGCGTTCCAAATTAATTACTAAATTAATTTTTAATAACGTCTTTCTGATCTAAAACTCTGACGCGGACCCTTCTCGACAATAGTTAGATTAGTTGCCTGAGGACCTTTGTCACCCTCGGTGACTTCAAATTCCACGATATCTCCTTCGTAAATGATTTTGAAATCATCATCTTCTCCTTTGATAGCAGAGAAATGAACGAAAATATCACCAGAACCATCTTCACGAGTTATGAAACCATAGCCTTTTCGGCTATCAAACCACTTTACTGTTCCTTTAACCATCGAAAAAACCTTTGAAACAAATAGAGTATCGTTCTAAATCAATACTCTTCACCTAAGATGTAAGAATCATTTATAATAAATCTTGTTAAATTTGAATATAAGAAAGTAATAGAAATGGGTTTTAATTACGTTCTATAGAATTTTTTAACCTTATAAAATAAAATTTTTAATTTGAGATTAAAAAGTTATATATGAGATTTGATTTAAAATAATAACTCCCTAAACCCCGAATATTTTATTATCACTAAATCTTAATGGATGAGTTCTTATGGCGAATTTGAACGATCTAACCGTTTCTTTATTAGACAAGTTATCAAAGGAAATCGGAATCAAACCTAGTAAAAAGGATAAAAAAGATTATAAAATATCAAAAATAGAAAGTGCTGGTATTGAAGAACCGCGACTTAGCCAACTCATCCAAAAGTATTACGAGCAAAAATCCATACCTAAAAAAACGAGTAAAGATCAAATCTCAGAGTTAAAAGGGAGAGTTAAACTCCTTGAAGAACAGGTAAAATTCTTAATGTCAGAAATAAGCGTATCAAAAATATCTTTAGTGAAAGAAGACGACCGCGATATATTAACCGTTACGACTGATTTGGCTGAAATTAAGAAATTTATAAAATCTATTATATCTCCAGGTGAATCGATTACAATCGATGAGTTAATAGAAATAAATGAAATTCAGAAAATTCCGTTAATTACTTTAAAACACTCGATTTACGATCTCATTGACGAGAATGTGTTTGACGTTGCGGAAGGCAACTCCAGACAGAAAATAGGGGGAAAAATCGGATTATTGACTAGAAAGTAATTAATTATAATGATTGAATTAAATTACTATAAAAAATACTCAAATATTCAAGAAGGTATTTATGATGAGTGAAAATGAAAAGATAAGATTACTAAAGGAAAGAAGGAGTATACGAAGATATGATTCGCGTCCTATAGAAGACGATATTCTTACTCAAATATTTGAGGCCACCCGTTGGTGCTGGAGCGCAGTAAATCGACAACCATGGAAATTTTATGTAATTCGAAATGCAGAACTTATTTCAAAAGTGGCTAAGGAATGTACAACTGGAACTTTTGCAGCTGAAGCGCCGGTATTAGTAGCTCTTGTTGGTGATGTTGCAGCACAACCAAATTGGTATTTACAGGATATGTGTTTTGTTTCGCTGCAAATGGCTTTAGCCGCTTGGAACTTTGGTATTGGAACTTGCTTTATTGGAAATATCAATAGAGAGAAAGTAAAACAATTATTAAACCTTAAAGAAAAAGACTACTTATTGACTATTCTTCCATTAGGGTACCCTTATGGAGGAATACCAGAACCAAGGCCACGGAAATCTTTAGATGAGATTGTAGAATATTTTGATTAATTGTTAAACCCCTTCTAATACAACAGCTTTTTTTTTATAATACGAAAGGATTTTTTAATAGATAATTAAACAAAAATTGAATGTAGATGGATTTAACTAAAGATCAGATCGAACGATATTCTCGTCAAATAGTGTTAAAAGAAGTAGGAGGAATAGGACAGAAGAAGTTGCTGAGTTCGAAAATTACAGTAATTGGGCTCGGAGCGCTCGGATCGTCAACCGCTATCTACTTAACTGCCGCTGGCGTCGGGGCTCTACAGATTATCGACTTTGATACTATAGAAATATCAAATTTACATAGACAAATATTACATTTTACAGAGGACATTAATAGGAAAAAAACTACTAGCGCCACAGAAAAGCTAAATTCGTTAAATCCCGATTGTAAGATAGAGGTGGTTAACGATAGAATTACGCCTAAAAATTCTAAAAAATTGCTTAAAAATTCAGATTTTGTTATTGAAGGTTCGGATAACATTCCAACGAAGATGTTAATTAATGATACATGTGTTAGCCTACGAATTCCATTCACGATTGCGGGAGTTTTGAGATTTCACGGGCAGATTATGACTGTAGTTCCTGAAAATAAAACTTCGTGCTACAGGTGTGTGTTTGGAGATAGCACTGAGGGTGATTCTAGTATGTCGTGTTCTCAAGCAGGAGTGATTGGTTTTGTTCCTGGAGTTTTAGGTTGTTTGGAAGCTAATGAAGCGTTAAAATATTTATTAGGTATAGGGGAATTGTTAACAAACAAAATAATGTACGTAGATCTTTTAAGAAACAGTTTTGATTTTATAGAGGTACACAGAAATGATAATTGTATGGCATGCGGAGATAACGCAAGAGATTTAGTCGAGAGCACGAATTATGGGGGTTTAGATGCGTGCAATGAGTAGTAAAAATAAACCAGGTTACAAAATCAGTAAACAACTAGATATTCGAGGTAAGGTGTGTCCACTAACATTTGTTTACACGAAATTAGCTATAGAAGAACTCGAAACGGATGCATTTTTAGAAATTTATTTAGATTTTCCGGCAGCTCTTAAGAATATCCCTGAAAGTTGTAAAAGACAAAGTATTGCAGAACTAGTAGAAATAAAAGAAAATCCTTCTGAAAAATCAGAATGGATCATGATTCTAAAGAAACTCTAAATTGTATTGAAAATTTTTGGCCCTATTCTTTTTATCCTCCAGCTATCGCAGGTAAAAGTAGAATTTCATCATGATGGTTAACGATGGTATCTAAATTATTAAGTGTTCGAATATCTTTACCGTTTAAACCTAGAATTATGTATTTACTTAAAGAATCTGGGGAATCCAAAATTGCTGTTTCAAACTCTTCTCCAAATTTTAAAATAAGGCTTTTAATAATCTCTTTAACAGTAGAATTTTTTTGAACCGATAAATCTAATTCTTTGATTTTAGTAATATCTGCAAGTAGCGATAAAAAATTTATTCTAATGTCAATCATTTGGATGATGGTTGTTTATTTCAATTTAAATTTATAATCAAAAACTTAAAAAAATTAAAAGAAATTAATTATTGTGGTTATAAATTGTAAACAAAGTGGTGTTAGTGTAATTTCAAAATAAAAATTTTGGTGCTTTTGATTAAAAAAAATAATTTGAGGATTGGTCACCTCTCTACGGCGTATCATGCTAATTTTGTAATAATGGGAAATAAGGACTTAAAAAGAGACTTTAGCAGGGACATTCAGTGGAAATTGTTTGGAACAGGTCCCGCGATGATCGAAGCTTTCCAAAATAATAATTTAGAAATATGTTACATGGGATTACCCCCCGCAATAATTGGAATTGACAAAGGAGTACCCATCAAGTGTGTAGCTGGCGGTCATGTGGAAGGAACCATAATGGTTGCTAACAAAGATTATAAAACATTAACTCAGTTTAATAATAATCTTTCTAACGTTTTTTCTCAATTCAAAGGAAGTGCTATTGGAGTTCCAAGTAAAGGATCTATTCACGATGTAATCCTTAATTTTTATTTAGAAAAGTACAATCTATTGGGTGATATTGAAGTAAAACATTATAAACAAGCAGAATTTATCGCTACAGATATAAAAAAGGGAAAAATTGAAGGAGGAGTCGGTACGCCTGCTCTAGCAGTTTTTTCTTCAACCATTTTTGATTCCCATGTAATAATTCCTCCTCAATATTTATGGAAGGATAATCCGAGTTATGGTATCTTCTTTCACGAAAATATAATAGAAAACCATCCTGAAACCGTATTAGAATTCTTAAAACACAATAAGGAAGCGTCTTTATTACTTAGAGAATCTCCTTCAAAGGCAGCTAATATTATATCAAAAACTTTTGAAATCTTAACCGAAAAGTATGTTTCAGATGTGTTGAAAATCTCTCCTAAATATTGCATAGCACTTTCAGAAGGATATATTAAATCTACAATGGAATTCGTGAAGGCTCTCAAAGATCTAGGTTATATTAAAAAAGAGCTACGAATTAGGGACATTTTTGATCTTACATTTTTACACGAGGTACATCCTGAACCTGACCATTATTCCAAATAAGAATAAAAGTATAATTTCTCTATCCTTAAAAATTAAAGAAAAAAATCTAGTTATTATTTTTTCTCCAGATTAACAATGAGATCAAACCAATAGAGATTAATAAAACTGGATAAATAATTACTTCTAGCAAAGAGGGATTAGCATTATACCCAAAGAGAGCTTTTAGCAATGCCCCAATAATTTCTAAAAATTCAGGAGTTGAAGGGTTGCCATCAGGAAATTTTTCCGGTAATATGTGCTTAATATTCCATACTTCATTAATAATCGGGTTAATTATTCCCGCCTCAATAAACTCGTGAATTCCATATGTAATTAATCCTGCAGCAAATATTATTAGCATTACATTTGTTATTTTGAAAAATATGCTCAGGTTTATCGATTGTATCCCATAGAAAATTAATACCCCAATCAGTATCGAAATTGCTAACCCAATAATTGAACCTAATATAACACTAACCTGATTTAAGGAACTTATTGATGTAGCACCTGTCGTTAGTAAGATTAATTCAATTCCTTCTCTTATTATAATAATAAATGTGGTAATTGAAATTGAAAATACCTTTTGAGTTTTGATCGAATCTTTCACCTTCCCCTCGAGATTTTCTCTCATTTTTGAGCCTTCTTTGCTTACCCATAGCACTAATGTTAAAATGAAAATTCCAGATATGATAAATGTTGTTCCTTCAAATATTTGTTCAAGGATACCGGTAAATCCACCAAAGGCTAATGAGAATATTATAGCAAACGCAATACTTACGATTGTGGCTAAAATAATTCCTAAATACACATACTTATAATAAATCCTTTGGTTAGTTTTTCTTAAGTATAACAAAAGTATTACTACGACTAACACAGCTTCTAATCCTTCTCTTAACGCTAAAAACATTGGGATTGATAAGTCAACAAGTGACAATTGATAAAGCATTATTTAATCACCATATAATGTATTTTAAAGTAAGTTTCCTATGATAATAAGAATAGATTAGAGATTTAAATATTAGGCTTATCTAATATAAAAAAAGAAATCTTACTTGACATAAGATTTTTCTTTTAAATCATTAAAATTTATTAAATAAAAGAGATATTTAAATAATTTACTAAGAGATATTTAATATTTTTAAAATCTTATGAATATATCGCTAATTTGCACCTTTCATCTAATGTAAAGTCCTTTTAGTAAAAATAACTTTACGGGTAAAGTAACATATTTATTTACTTCCTTAACATAAATAACACACACAATATAACTCATAAAAAATAATTATATGGTGGAAACTAAATGAAGAAGATTAATTTGATCAAATGCGTCTTCGCAGTTGCTATTGGCCTCTTCATGCTCCTTGTCGCGCCTATTCTAGTCCAGATCTCTCTGGATCCTCTCTTAGTCGCGCTTCAAGCTGCAGGACCTCAGTATAGCAGTGGAATAACTCTATTCTCCTTATTTTATCCGTTATGGCGAGCTGTAGGATATGTGGCGGGAATTGTGCTATTAACAATTGTCCCATCAATCTATAAAGGTAAGGAATGGACGATGAAGGTAGAATTAACTGCTTATGCAATACCTTCCATAAGTGGAATGTTCATGTTTCTCCCTTACATAAGTTTCGTAGGGGGTTTCCCCATCCCTATGATGATCTCGTTTGTTGGATTGCTGGGCTTTTGGAGCGTATTACTCTTCCATAAGCACGATAGTCTCCTTGAAAAAATAGTAAATTTAATCACATACACGTTTATTGGGATGATGGCTACACATGCATTTGTTATTGGCGTTGGAGCACAAAGAATGTTACTTACAAGACCTGGCCAACCTGGTTTCGCGGGTTTAGAATGGTGGATTTTAACGTTATCCGGTGAGGTGAATTGGATTGCTGTACTTATGCTTCTTGGTTCTATCCCTCTGATGGCAGAACGTAAGCAGAACGGCTGGTGGCTAGCTATAGTTGCGGCATTAACTATTATAACGATTAACATTCCAACACAGATTATTCGAACAAAAACTCCTGATTACTTAATAGGAGCTTTGTTAGCAACTGCTTTATTATTGCTTCTATTGATTTTTAAGAACCGCTTGATTAATGTGGATCAAACTAACATAAGAGAGTAAAAATCTCTTTTTTTTTCTTTTTTGATGAAATTATTAGGATTAACTATTTATTTATAAAAAATATATTTTGTTAATATGGTTGTTTTTACCTTTGTTATATGCGCTGAGCCTTATAAATTCGAAGCTCTAGACACGATGCTTAACTTAGGACAAGCAATACTCGAGAAGGGTCATAAAATATTGGGTATTTTTTTTTACGGGAGCGGAGTGTATAGCGCGAAACGAGAAATAAATATAAGCACATCGATGAGAGATTTACCTAAACGACTCGAAAATTTTGTTAACGAAAATGAAATGAGTCTATCTGCCTGTAGTACTTGGATGAACTTTACTGGCTTAAAATCTGAGGAATTGATTAAAAGTGCGTGTCAAGTAGGTTTAGGAGGATTGTCAGAATGGATGGCTGAATCTGATAAAGTAATAGTATTTGGTCCCGGAGGTTGATATCATGGTCAAATCAGTAGTAATTTTATGTGAGGATTCTCCCATTGGTAAGAATTCAGCTGTCGAAGCGATCCGAATGGGCGCGGGAATTATGGCAATAGGAGATCTAGATGAATGTAAGATAATCTTTATGGGTGATTCAGTTTACTTCTTATCCAAGAAGTTTGACCCTGAGAAAGTTAATCGGGACGCCCCTTCGAACATTTTCAGGTTAATGGAACTTTCTGATTTAGAGGTTTTCGTTTTAGATTCTGCTTTAGAAGTCGCGGGTATAAAAGATTCGGATTTAATAGAATATGATAATGTAAAAGTGGCAAATATGCAAGAAATCTCAAAATTAATCTTAAAGGCAGATGTAACTTATAGATATTGATATGTGAAGGTGATGAAAATGGAAATTGAGAAAGATATTGTATATTTATATGGATTCAGTACTAGAAAACAGATGTATCTAGACAACTTATTGAGTATTGTAAGTGAACAAATTGAAAACAATGTTAGTATCGCAATCGTTCTAATTCACGATGGGGTAATTGGAACATCACAAAATGGTTCAATGCCAGATTTATTAAATAGATTGTTAAACCTCCCAGTATCTGTATTTGCACTTCTACCAGATCTATTAGCGCGAGGAATTGAACCAAGTAGGATTGATCCAAGAATAAAAAACATCGACTACGACGAACTTGTGGATATATTAACACAAATTCCCAAAGTCGCTTCTTGGATGTAATACTAAATTAGAGATCTATCACCTTTTTATTATTAATTATCTAATTATTCATTAGTCATTCTATTTAAAATCTGATTAGTGAGGAAAAATTGGAGATTATAGATTTAGAAGAAAAATACAACAATCTTTATTTTATGTGCTTAGAAGATTGGAGCGACGAAATTAAAGAAGCCGGTAACCATAAAGAGAGCTGGTACAATAAGATGAAAAATGAAGGTCTTGGCGTAAAATTAGCATTAAACAAAAAAGAAGAGGTGGTAGGAATGATACAATACATTCCTATCGAGCATTCTTTTGCTGATGGAGAAGATCTATATTATATCAATTGTGTATGGGTACACGGTTACGATGAGGGGGTTGGGAACTTTCAGAAAAAAGGAATAGGTAAGAAGCTGATAAAAGCTGCTGAGGAAGATGTCCAAAAAAGAGGCGCTAAAGGAATGGTAGCATGGGGAGTGTCTCTACCTTTTTGGATGCAAGCTTCTTGGTTTAAAAAACAAGGTTACGAAGAAGTCGATGAACAGAATATTTCAGTTTTACTCTGGAAACCTTTTTCCGAAGATGCTATTGCCCCTAAATGGATAAAACAGAAAAAAACACCCAAGAAAATACCGGGAAAAGTATCGGTAACGGCATTTTTGAACGGTTGGTGTCCTTCTCAAAACCTCGTGTTTGAAAGAGCAAAAAGAGCGGCCTCAGAATTCGGAGATGAAGTAGTTTTTACGGAAATAGACACATTCAATAGGGAAGCGTTTTCAGAATGGGGTATTACTGATGCTCTTTTTATCGATGGTAATGAAATTAATACCGGACCCCCGCCGTCGTACGAAGATATTAAGAGCAAAATAGCTGAACAAGTAAAGAAATTGAAATAATTAAACTTTTGTTTGTTAGTTATAATTGAGAAGATTAAATTAGTATCATCAATAAATAATAAATAAATATTTCAAGAAATTCTAAAACATATAACAAATAAAATGATGTACTATGTTGTTGTTTGATATTTTCACTTTTAATGAAGATTGGGCCCAGACATTCAGTAGTCTTGAAGATATTATGTGGTT
>JAEOTS010000103.1 GCA_016839745.1 Promethearchaeota archaeon | reverse complement strand
TGTAATTTAACCTGTCCAATTTGTTTTGCCAACGCTAGTGCGAAAGGGTATGTTGTAGAACCTACGTACGATCAAATAGTGCAAATAATGGAACATTTTAGATCAATGAAACCAGTTCCAGCTGTTATGCTCCAAATATCTGGTGGAGAACCTACAATTAGAGATGATCTTCCAGATATCATCCGTAAAGGAAAAGAACTCGGTTTCACTGAAGTTATGGTGACAACCAACGGTGTAAGGTTCGCGAAGTCTATTGATTTCTTACAGAAGTGCAAAGACGCAGGGATGGATGCGATCTACTTACAATTTGACGCAACGGATGATCCAGAAGCTTGGAAAAAGGTTCGTGGCGTTAATTTATGGCCGCTAAAGAAACGCGTTATTGAGAACTGTCGAAAAATTGGATATTTCGGTTTAATGCTAGTTCCTGTGATTGCTAAAGGCGTTAACGACCACGAAATCGGAAACATATTAGACTTTGCTAAGGATAATAGCGATGTTTGTTCTGGTGTAATTTTCCAGCCAGTCGCACTTTGTGGGCGGATCAGTTTTGAAGAACTGATGGATTTAAGGTATACGACATCAGATCTCAAGGTAGCCATAAATAAACATACAAACAATGCTATAAAAAGATTTTATCCTATTGCAACCACGGCAAAAATGACCCGTTTATTAGCTTGGTTCGATAACATGCCCGAATTTGGTATGACAAGCCACAAGGATTGTGGTTTCGCCACAATAATAATTGTTAATGACAAGAACGAATGGGAATCCCTCGAAGATTATTTTGACTCACAAGGTCTTATTGAGTGGTCAAACAAAGTTTATGACATGGTTCAAGATAAGGAAATCCCAAAACCTACAGGATTCTTAAAAGGCATAAACCTTGAAGATTTTGGAGCTGTTGCTAGTACTGTTGGGAAATTTATAGACGAAATGACCGATTTAGGATACCGCCAGATGATGAAAGCATATTACTTTGCTGGGGGAATTAAGTACGTAAAACATCCAGAAAAAATCTTAACTAGTAAAACTTATCAAGGATTTGCGCGACTTATCGCTTCCCCGAACTTAGCAAGCGCCGCGAACTTCCTCCACACGAAAAACCTAATGATTAGTGCAATGCATTTCCAAGACGCATATAATTTTGATTTGGACAGAGTATGCCGATGTTTAGTACACTATGGTGTTGTAGACCCTGAAGATAACACAAAAACACTCGAAGTACCATTCTGTGCTATGAATACGCTACACAGGGAAAGACTTGAGCTTGCAAATGCCATTAAAGGCGAAGAAGCTAAAAAAGCTGAAGTTATTCAAGCTGAAATTAAAGAGCTTTTAGAAACCGTAAAAGAATAATTGTTTTTTTAAATTTTTATCTCGTTTTATTTACTTATTTTTTCTTCATTTTTATGAATGTAAGAAACAGATTACTAACAAATAGTATTTAAATTTAAACTCTTATTTATAAGATATATAAGAAGAAGTAGTTATTATTCAGATTTTATGGCAAACAATACGGATATAATAGGGGAATATCGAGGAACGGTCAAGAACAGAGTGTTAACCGCGCTACTACAATCCTATATGGATAACTTAGATTATGATGGCATGAAATCAATTTTAAAAGAGGCGGGACTGTTGGAACTGAAAGATATACGAGACGTAGATCCCGAGGGAGAAATAGACTTTTTTTCGTTTAAAAAGATAATTTCTGCTCAAAACTGTTTACTATACGATTCAACTGACTTGTTATCGGAAATTGGAAGAAAATTCTCATTTTATTTATTCCCCTTTGGCAAAGTTTTTGAAGAAATTATTGAGGAAATAAATAAATTGATTGCCGCTGATTGGAAAGTTAAGATTGTGGAAAATAGAGCTGAAACGCTCATCATTCGGGTTGATAAGTGCATTTTTTGTTCAGAAATCGGAGTTTCCTGCGAATTATTTAAAAGCTTTTTAATCCATTCGTTAGAAAAAAGTTTACCGTCTGATTTTTGTGTAGTTCCTTACGAAACGAAAGAAAATATCAATAATCCAAATCACAATTCTTTTGTATTAAAATTGCGAATTGAGAAAACATTTATATCCTAAAATAACGAAAGCTTAAATATATCAAAAATCAAAATACTTTTTGTCATATTAATTTCAATTCTAAAAATCAAAGGTATTTATAGTAAAATTGCCAGTAGAAGGTATGTCCACTGAAGTTAAGGAATACGTTTTTAAGATCACTATTTTAGGACAAAGCGCAGTCGGGAAAACTTCACTTATTAATCAATTTGTTGAAAATTCGTTTCAAGAAGATTATAAACCTACATTAGGTGCGAACATAATCCGAAAAGATGTTAACATAGAAAAGGTTAATGCTAAGGTCAGATTAATAATGTGGGATCTCGCAGGTCAAGAGAAATATAATGTTATTCGTAGCATGTATTTCCAAGGATGTGTTGGGAGTTTGCTTGTATACGATGTCACTCGTCACGAAAGTTTTTCTGCCATCGAATCTAAATGGTTAAAAGATTTCAAAAATTTCGTAAAAAAGGAGGGAGCATACATCTTAATTGGGAATAAAATCGATCTAGTCCAACAACGAGTAGTCACTAAAGAAGAAGGTCAAGATTTAGCTAAACAAATTGGTGCAAGTGCTTTTATTGAGACGAGTGCTAAATTGGGAAAAAATGTTGAAGAAGCCTTTAAAAATCTAGTATACCAAATTTTACGAAATTATGGAGAAGAAATATAAAATAGCTTAATTGAAGAAAAAATCTCCAATTCAATCCCTTTTAAATAACTAATCATTATTATAAATTATTTTTATTAAGTGGTAATAATGAAAGAATTATCAAAAAAGATAAGAAATGCCCCAAAATCAAAAATACGTGAATTATTTGACCTAGCTGCGGGACGATCTGATGTCATAAGCTTAGGAATTGGGCAACCAGATTTCTCAACACCTCAACCTGCAATAGAAGGAAACATAAATGCCTTAAAAGAGAAAATCACATATTATGCTCCTACGAAAGGTATTCCAGAATTATTACAACAGCTTGAAAACAAATTAAAAACAGTCAATAACATTGAAACTGCATGGAAAGAAAATATTATTCTTACGAACGGTGGTTCCCAAGCTCTTAGTCTTGCTTTCGCCTCTATTTTTAACCCGGGTGATGAGATTGTAATATCCTCTCCAAATTTTATCTCTTATTTCTATTTAAGTGCATTTTTTGACTTAAGAGTGATTGAAATCGAGAGGAAAAGCGACTTTAGTCCAGACATTGAGAAAATAAGAGACTCTATCACTGAGAAGACTAAAGCAATTTTAATTAACTCTCCTAACAATCCAACTGGATACTCATTAGATATGAATGAATTACAAGAAATCGTTGAAATCGTTAAAAAACACGATCTTTATTTAATTTCTGACGAGGTATACGAAAATTACCTGTATGACAATTCCAAGCATACAAGTCCAGCTTCATTAAAAGACATGTTTGACCGAACTATTACTTTAAACGCTATGTCAAAACTGTACTCTGCCACTGGATTTAGATTAGGCTATGTAGCTGCTAATAAGGAAATAATAAATACAATGGAAAAGTATCATCAGTATACCGCGGCAGGCACAAACCACGCAGCTCAATATGGGTTCTTAGAGGCTTTAAAGATGGACAATAGTTTTTTTGAGGAAATTCTAAAGAGTTTTGACGAGAGACGTTTATTGGCTTATAATCGATTAAACGAAATGGGTTTTGAAGTGGTGAAACCTAAAGGAGCATTTTATATAATGCCGAAAATCAAAGATTATAACATAACTGGTGCCGAATTTTCGAAAAGAATAATGAAGGATCAAGCTGTCGCAATTATTCCTGGAAATATTTTTGGATCTTATTCAGAATACATGTTAAGAATGTCATATGCTACACAATTAGAAAAACTTGAAGAAGCTATGAATAGGATTGAAAAATTTGTAAAAAAATTATGATTTCATATTATCTAAATATGTTTGTGTAAGAGCTTTAGATAGATATCTTGTTGAATTAATAACATCTTCTATTTTTATATTTTCATCCGGTTTATGGATCACCCCAGGATCACCGGGTCCATAGATCACAAATGGAACAGGATTCTTCTTTTGAACGAGAACTCCCGCATCAGTAGCGTAGGGTATACCTATGATTTCTTTTCCACAAATCTTTTTTAAATTCTGAATAAAAGGAATTCCCATATCAGTCTGTAGTGCCGGGAGTGTATGTGTAATTTTTACTTCTTTTTTACAAGGAGAAGCATTAATCGCGCGCAAGTTCTCATTTAATCTTGTAAAATTTTGTTCAGGGATAAATCTATAGTCAACAGATAAAATAGTCTTATCTGGAACTATATTGTTTGCGACTCCTCCAGATATTTTTCCAATATTTAGTGTGGAAGAACCCAGAACTTTATTTTCAACATTATCGAGACAGTCATGAAGCTGTGGAATAATGCTTAATGCACCTTCAATAGAATTTATTCCTAATTCGGGAGTTGAGGCATGCCCAGCTTTTCCATAAACATGGATATCTGCCCATAATAATCCTTTTTCAGCTATACCTATATTCATATTTGTTGGTTCTCCGATTATAAGTAGCACAGAATCTTTCATAAAACCTTTTCTAGCACAATTATACGCTCCAGTCATACCTGATTCCTCATCCGCACTCCCTAAAAAGAAAATTGTGTAATTCTCTAATAATTCGGGATATTCTTTTAGATTTATCATTGTTCCAATAAGCATGGTTAACCCTCCCTTCATATCACAAGCTCCTCTACCATATAATTTTCCATCAATAATTTCAGCAGAGAATGGAGGATACTTCCATTGTGAATTATCACCTGCAGGAACAACATCCAAATGTCCTGAGAGTATTATTTTTTCCTTACCAGTTCCGATTTTTGTAATGAGGTTTTTTAGTGTGATATCTTTTTTTTTGTAATTCATGACCTCATTATGAAATCCTTCAGACTCCTTAAAAATATCTGAGATTAGGTAATCGATGATCTCATCTGTTTTACCCGGAGGATTTTCCGTAGGTATTTGTACCAAATCTTTAAGAATCTGCCTTAAATTAGTACTCATGATTAATATTTTTAGATTATTATTTTGTTGTTTTCTACTATATTCTATAAATATCTATACTCATATTATAATGAAAACCAAATTTCTTATAAAATAAAAAAAAGGAGATTAAACATAATCAACTTCAAACGGTGTCTTAGGGAGTACTTCAGCGCCATTTTTAGTAACCAATGTTGGAGATTCTAATCTCAAACCACCAAGCCCTGGGCGATTGAAAACAACAGCAGCTATTTCAACCATGTTTTCTTCGAACTCCATATGCCCCCATTCTTTACCAGGTACTACTACCGGCCAAGATTCGTTTCCTATGAGTCCAATGCCGTGCCCAAGACCGAAAAACAAATCATTAGCATATCCTTCTTTATCAGCTACTTTTCTAACTGCTTGATAACATTCTTCAAAGGTATTTCCAGGGTACATGTTATCAATGAGAGCGTAACACAATTGCTCATATACATCGTTGAATTTTTTTAACTCAGATGGGCACCTTCCAAGCACATAATTATGACTTAAATCTCCGAGATAACATCCATACTCACTATGTAAATCTACAAGCAAGGATTCTCCCTCCTCTACTTTTTTGTTAGTAGCAGGAGTGCACCCATTAAATGTCCAACTTGCGCGATAACCAGAACCTATTTCTTGACTTCCTGTAAATGTCCATTCGTAGTTACTACCCGCTGTTCTCATCGCGAGCGTTCCTATACCCGCTATTTCGTTCTCGGTAAAAACCTTTCCCTCTGGTCGTTCACTTAACTTAGCTTTAACCACTGATTGGCCAATATCTGTAATCTCGCTTGCCTTCCTTAACATCGCAATTTCTTCAGGCTCTTTAATGAATTGAATTCTCTCCGTTTTTTCATTAAAATCTATTAATTCACATCCAGGAAAAACTTGCTTGAGGAGTTGAGCTTCCGAATATGATAACATCTGCCCTGTAACACATATATCCAATCCAAGTTCTACTCCAATTCTAGGAGTTGATCCTTTGGGATTGTATAATCCCGCTTTTTTTGCTGCAGATTGGATTTTTTTTTCCCAGAAAAATCCTTTCATCGGACCCCACCCGCTTACATTTTTTAAATGACCCTCAGCTTTAACTCGTTCTACATCTAAAAGCACTGTAAATAAAGCGGGTTCACCCATACCTTTTCTTGGCAAAAAAATCGCGCTTTTCCAAGGGACAAAACATCCAGTTAAATAAGTTATTGATTTTACCCTAGTAAGAACGCAAAAATCTAAATCAAGTTCTTCCATAGCGGCTTGGTACTTGTCCACATGACCTTCCCAATTAATCTTAATATCACTCATATTTCATTCCCAAAAATATTATTTTCTTTTTAGTTCTTTGTTTATTATTTAATTTCATCATCTTTTAATTATAATTCTCTAGAAAAAATATAGTATTTTAGAAGTAAAAAAAGAATTGCTTATAGCTTTTTGAAAAATTAAAGGACTTTTAAAAAATAGATAATAGTAAAAAAATGTTAAAACTGTTAATATTTCTTCTTTAACTACTACTTATACAAGTTTGAATCGCTTTCTTTAATTTTTTGATCCTGACCAATTTGTTTTGCTAAAGTTTCGTACTTATCAATAGTTTCTTTTTGTAATGTTGAGCCAACTTTCGAAAGTGCATACTCAAAATGTTTAAATTCCACAAAGTCAAATTTTTCCTTTTTCTCTCTTATAGCTTGCAAACCTGCTTCTCTACATAAGTTTTCTAAATCTGCTCCACTATAACCCTCGGTCATTAAAGCTATATTTTTTAAAGAAACGTTTTCTTTTAATGGCATATTTTTTGAATGTACTTCTAAAATCTTAATTCTTCCTTCGTAATCTGGAGCAACTACATAAAGTATTTTATCGATTCTTCCCGGGCGTAATAGTGCTGGATCAACTAAATCTGGACGATTTGTGCTTGCTAAGATAATAATACCGGTATTGCTCTCGATTCCATCCATTTCAGTTAAGAGTTGGGTTATTACGGTATCGTATACAGCAGATCCTTTCCAACCTCCTCTACTGGTTGTAAGGGCTTCAATTTCATCAAAATATATAATTGACGGCGCTAACTCTCGAGCTTTAGAAAATATTCCTCTTATGTTTTTTTCAGATTCACCAACCCATTTCGACATTAACTCAGGACCCTTGACAGTAATAAAGTTGGAGTGTGTTTCAGTGGCTACAGCTTCCGCTAAAAGCGTTTTCCCACAACCGGGGGGTCCAAATAGTAATATGCCACCAACAGGCCGAATTCCCGCTTTTTTAAATAATTTTGGATGAAGTAGTGGCCATTCAACGGATTCAGTTAATTCCTGTTTTATATCTTCTAAACCTCCAATATCGTCCCAAGAAACTTCGGGAATCTCTCTTATATATTCTCTTAAAGCAGATGGTTTTATTTCTTTAAGAGCCTTCTCAAAATGTTTATCCTTCACAAATAATTTCTGAATAACTTCAATAGGTATTGGTTCGTCGATGTTAATTTCGGGTAATATGTCTCTTATAGCGTCCATAGCCGCTTCTCTAACGAATGCCATAATATCCGCCCCAACAAATCCATGACTAATTTCAGAATATAAATCGATGTCAACGTCAGCTTCCATTGGCATTCCCCGCGTGTGAATTTTAAAAATTTCATTTCTAGCTTTTTTATCCGGAACTCTAAACTTTATTTCAGTATCAAACCGTCCTGGTCTTCGTAAGGCTGGATCAATTGCATCAATTCGATTTGTAGCACCAATAACTATTACACCTTCTCTACCCTTCATCCCGTCAAGCAAAGTAAGTAGCTGAGACACAACGCGTCTTTCAACTTCTCCTGTAACTTCACTTCTTTTAGGAGCGATCGAATCGAGTTCATCGATAAATATTATCGTAGGTTCGTGTCTTTCAGCTTGATTAAAAATATTTTTTAAATTCCTCTCGCTATCTCCGTAAAATTTACTCATAATTTCAGGTCCGTTTATTATGAGGAAATGAGCGTTTGCTTCTTGAGAAACAGCTTTAGCCATTAAGGTTTTCCCTGTTCCAGGAGGACCATGAAAAAGTACCCCCTTTGGGGGTTCAATATTCAATCTCCGAAATAATTCGGGATGCCTGATAGGTAATTCGATAACTTCTCTAATTCTTTGAATTTCGTCAGTTAATCCTCCAACATCATCATAAGTAATGATTTCACCGGATACATTTAGTAAAGCAATTTTTTTATTTATTTTTATCCTTGTATCCCTTGTAAATCTAACTACTTCATCATTAGGTTTCGTATTTAACACAATTAATCTTAATGGGCCTAGGGTTGGTCTTCTTGATCCCCCTCCCCCTCCCAACATTCTCATAAATCCGTTCATAGGATTACTGTCTTGATTAGTTTTAATGAAAGCTCCAGGAATATCAATAATATCTCCAGCCATAATAGGCTTGTCAATCAATTTCCCTTTTATTATGTCAGCTTGTTTTTTAATATCGTAAATTTCCTTAGTGGGGGCAAGTTCTATTTCTCTAGCTGGTGTAGCGCGGGTGGGTTGTATTGTTATAAATTCTCCAATAGTAGATCCTAAATTTAATCTCTGAATTCCGTCTATTCTAATAATTCCCGTTCCCCTGTCACCAGGGCTCGCTACAACAATACCCGCGGTCCTCTTCCTACCAATAATTTCTACTATATCACCAGTAGCTAATCCCAAATTCTCCAATATAGTCTGATCTATATAGCATAAGCTTCTTCCACTACGGCTTGATTCTAATCTTTCTACTCTTAGTTTTGCAGTTTTTTTTACCCTTTCTACGCTCATTTTATTCAAATTATTTTTTATTTCTCTACTCTAAAAGAAATAATGATGCTTTATTTTCTTTCGTATTATTTATTATATGTGTCAGATTAGCTCATTTTATGCATTTTGAGAGTTGTAGCCTATGAAGTATTGTTTAAAAACCAAAGTTGATTAATACTTCATAGGATAGACTTCAATACTCTACGGTGAAAATTAGCTTTAAACCTTTAACTTTTTATTTAAATATAATTTAAAAGCTTCTATGATTTTATTAACATCAAGCTCTTCATTTGCTCTACTTTTAATAAATAATTTCCTAAATTCTAAAATTGTATCTTTAGACATTTGATATTTTGGATTTTTTAATAGTTCGCCAACATATTTACGCGTGATTAAATCTAACTTCTCCCGAATCGAAGGAGAATGCTTTTTTTTTAACGATTCTTTACCTTTTTGTTGTTCTTTAAAATTTAAAGCTATCTTATTGCTTAAAATCTCTAAAAATTGAATTTCATCACTGGTTTGAGTAATGTCGTAAGTTTCGAATGGAGTATCCCATTTATATTTATTAAAGTTGTCAAATTTATTGTAAATATTTTGAATAACTTTGTTAGGTATCGGTTTTCCTCTTTCTTCATTCCTTTTCAAACAAATTTTAAGCGGCGTTGAGATATGTACAATATAAAATTTAATGTTTAAACTATCAGCAATTAATTTTAAATCGTGTCGCATGCTTGAATAGTAATTTAAGTCATCACTGATAACAATTTGTCCTTTAGTAAGGTGAATTCTTACTGACTGTATATTTTTTTCTCGTATTTGGGGCTCATTTTTAAAATCAAAACTGTTTGGAAAAGCAATGCCTCTTATTATGTCAGGATCGATAATTTTTACTTTTTTTTGAAAATTTGACTCCAATTTTTTCTTTAGTTTAAGTGCGAAAGTAGATTTTCCCGATGCAGGTAATCCTACTAGAATAATTAGAAAGTTTGAGTTATTGTTCAACTAGATCATCTTCGCTAAAAGTTCTTATAAGTTGAATTTTTTGTCTTCTCGTAAAGGTTTTTATTTCTAACTCTCTTTTCATAGCCAATCTTCTTTCTCCATAAGTTTCAAAATATTTAAGTGTTATACACTTCTTTCCTCGACAAAATTTAGCTCCCGCTCCATTTTTATGTTCTTCTAATCTTCTATATAAGTTATTGGTATATCCCGTATAGAAATATTTTCTGTTATTTTTCGCGATTGTTTCTAAAATATAGACATAATAAAGGGACATACCAGAATCACTATTTATAAGATACATTTTCTACTATTTATTTTTATTGGCAGATTCCTAACCAATTATGGTTGTTAAATGAGAGTAAGTAATTCCTCAATATTGATATTATAAGTGCGAAATAAACAATTAAAAATTAAATTTATTAATAAAAACTTTTATAATTTTTAAAGGAAGTATTAGGTTTTTCTGGTGATTTACTTTTCCTCTAGGTATTTGTTTGATTAAGTGGGATGAGGTTCTTGGTGGAAATATATACATGAAATTTCCGGAAGATTTAGAGATTCCGGACAATGTAGTGCAACAAATACAAATATCTCATAATTTTGTTGAATCGTACATTACTATTGAAGAAAAAGATTGGAACTCAATTTCCTATTACAACGAAAATAAAGAAATTATAATCGTATTAGTCTTAGATAAATACGATGATGGTTCGGATTATACGGTTATTTTAGATGAATTTAAGAAAGAACTTGAGTTAGAATTAAAGGATAATAAGCTCAAAGAGCACTTAGAACGAATTTACAACCTCTCGTTAAATGTTTTTAGGACTAGAGATGAAGTAATAGGTAAATTAAGCAATGAAGTAGCCCAACTAAAAACTATGGAATATGATTTAAAAAAAAGATTTGAGAAGATAACAGAATCAAATCACCTAAAAGTTAAGAGCAAAATTCAATTTTTACTAGCTATTAATAATGAGATGGAATATAAAGAGTTAAGAAATGCTATTAATACCAGTAAAAGTTGGTTAGATGATGTTCTGAAGACCCTATCTAAAATTAAAGTCGTCGGCTATAATAGTGAAAAAGATTCTTATTTTCTTAATATCTGATTATGTTGAAAAGCTCTTTTATAAAGAATTAGATTATTAAAAAGGCATTTACTCTAAATATTATTAACTTAAAATTTGCATTTTAAAAAAATTATAATCTAATTATGAATCTTTCAGATGAGGAACAAAACGAAGTTCTAAAAGTGATGAAATCACAGATGTTAACCCTGTTACACGGTGAGTTTGTAAAGAAGTTTGAAGAAGAATTCGCACGGTATATAGGTGTAAAACACGCTATTGCTGTTAACACTGGAACAGCAGCGCTCCATATTGCAATCGCTGCTTTAGATATTGGTCCAGGAGACGAAGTAATAGTTCCACCTTTTACATTTATTGCTACTGCAAGTTCCATCCTCCACAATAATGCAATACCTATATTTGCTGATATTGACGATAAATCTTACACTTTGGATCCCGATTCCGTTAAGGAAAAAATAACTGAGAAAACAAAAGCAATAATTCCTGTTCATTTGGCGGGAATTGGTGCTGATACAAGTGCTCTTGTTGATATCGCTAAAGATAATGACCTCTATATCATAGAAGATGCTGCTCAATCCATAGGAACAAAATGTTATAATAAAAAGGTCGGGGCTATTGGTAACATCGGATGTTTTAGTTTTTATCCTTCCAAAAATATGACAACGGGAGAAGGAGGTATGATCACTACAGACGATGATGTGTTAGCTGAGCAATGTCGATTACTAAGACATCATGGCGAGCCTGAGTGGTATGTTTATAATAGATTAGGGTACAATTATAGAATGACCGAAATTCAAGGTGCGATTGGAAGAGTACAGCTTAAAAGGATAAATGGTTTTATTGAGAGCAGGAATAAAAATGCACAATATTTATCTAAAGGAATTTCTGAGATTTCAGGAATACTAACGCCTTTTATACCTGAGTACTGCGAACCCGCATTTAACTATTGGATTGGACGCATCAATCCAGAGATTTTAGGTTTGACTAAACCTCAATTTCTGAAGGCGTTTCCAAGAAGTAAAGTACTTTATCCAAAACCACTTTATAAAACCAAATTATTTCAAGAAAAAATAGCATATACAAGAGGATGTCCCTGGTCTTGTCCTTTTTATGGTAAAGAAATTGATTATAAAAAAGATAATTTGCCTCGAGTAGAAAAGATTACTCAAGAAATATTCGCTTTAGATATCCATCCTAACGTCTCAAAAGAGTTGCTTGATGAAAATATTGAAATAATGAAAAATATAGCAAAAAAATAGCACCAGAAACCTTTAATTTATGAAAAGAATTATCATACATGTATATGGGCTTGTTCAAGGAGTATTTTTCCGCTATACAACTCGCAAAGTTGCTCGGAACCTTGGCCTAACCGGAATTGTTAAGAATTTACGCGACGGTAGCGTGTATATTGAAGCTGAAGGACCAGAAGATAGGTTAATAGAATTGTTAAAATTCGCTAAAAAAGGTCCGAAGTCCGCTAAAATAGAATCCATTGAATATGAATACAAGAAAGTTCAACATAAATTTAAAGGATTTGAATATTCTTTTTAAAACTAGTTATTCTGAGTGTTTTAAGTGCACTAGGTATTACCTAGATATTATTTATGATGATAAATAATATTCCGATATTATTAATCATGTCATTGTCATTAAAGAGAAATAAATACCTTCAATTATTTCAGACGATTAATAACAAAAATATTAAGTATCGAGGACCGTTACTTTTAAGGATATATGGCTTAATGAATGAACTAGAATTATCTAACGAAAATAGATACATTCTTTGTAATTTTATAGATCAAAATAGTGAAAGATTCAATTTGAAAAAGGATATATACGATATCAACAATGATGTTTCCTTAAATCAACTGTTTCTCTTTGCATATAGTAAAGCTAGAACAAACAATCTAATTCCAAAACTGTATTCTGAATATGTTAACACCGTTAATGCCTTGTCACAAAAAATAGACACTCACGCTAACATTTCATAAAATGCAATCATTGGTTTAATAACACCTTTTAATGATAAAAAAAATACTTCTCAGTCTCGTCATGAAAATTATTAATAAGGATAATTATTATTATGAAAGTAAAAAAAAGTCAATTGATATTGTGAGTAATTATGACTGTTGAATCCAGCTACATTGTAAAGATATGTTTACTCGGGGAAGCTAATGTAGGTAAAACTTCGTTGGCTTACTGGTTTATTGAGAATAAATTTCGAGGAAATTATAAAAGCACTCTGGGTGTAAACTTATTAAAGAAAGATATGAACATTAAGGAATTTGGAGGCGTATCCGCTCAGATCTGGGATTTGGGCGGCCAAGAAAGTTTTAGGAGCTTACGAAAGTTGTATTTAGAAGGTGCAAATGGAGCATTAGTAATATACGATTGTACAAAGAGAAGTTCTTTAGAAAAACTTGAGGATTGGATCTTAGACTTCAAGGATGCGAGGGGAGACGAGCCCTTACTGCTAATTGGGAATAAAATTGATTTAACAGATACTATAAAAGTCCAAGAGAGTGAAGGTGTCGAACTTGCGAAAAGATTTAACATGGAATTTATGCCTACTTCTGCTAAAACGGGATCAAATGTAGAAAGCGCTTTTATGGAAATCATTAAAAAAATATTAAAGAAGAATTTAGAGAGTTAGAATTATAGATTTCATCCCAATCAAATTTATATTTGAATTTTCGTAAAGAAGAGAAATTTATATAACTCATATATAAATGCCTTTATAAACAAAAAATCATTTATAAAGGAATACTGTTTTCAAAAGAATTTAATTTTGCTTAATTAGTTCAAATCATATTTATTAAGTTTGATGTAAGATGGCAGAAGAAGAGGAAGAATTAGAAGAAGAGGAAGAATTAGAAGAAGAGGAAGGTTTAGACTACAAAATTGAAAATGTCGTTGCCACTGTCGTCGTTGAAATCACAGAAAAAATCGATTTAAATATAATTGCCCGCAAACACGCGGATGTTGAATACAACCCTGAAAGATTTCCCGGATTAGTAATGAGAATTGAAAAACCCAAAGCAACAATTTTAATTTTCTCTACTGGGAAGATGGTAGTTACTGGCCTACGAAAAGCTTCGGAAGCACCGAGAGTTGTGGAAAAAGTAGTAAAGAATATAAGAAAAGCAGGCATAAAAGTATCCAATCCCGAAATCACTATTCAAAATATCGTAGCTAGTGGTGATTTACACACAAATATAGATTTAAACATGGCAGCAATCGTTATGGAGTATGCTATGTACGAAC
>JAEOTS010000102.1 GCA_016839745.1 Promethearchaeota archaeon | reverse complement strand
GGTTTAATGGGGTTAATCCTTGGGATAATTGGATATAACGAAACAGAACATAAATGGAAATCGATTACCGCGATAGTTATCTATATAGTAGGCACAATTCTGTACTTTGTTTTTGGATATTCCGTAATATACGAAGTTATATGGGGGATGGTATCGGATTTACTACCTTATTAAAACTTTTAAAAACCGACTTTCCTAGAAAAAAAAAAAAAGGTGGCAAATTTCTAATCTTATTAGTGGTTTTACCGTTTAATTTGGTGGAATACGTACACTCTATCTGAACCATGCACATTCACGAGGTCATATCCGTTCTTATCCATAAAATCTTCGATATATGCTAAAGCTCGGGAATAAAATTTTTCTTTTTCATATTTTATGGTTTTGACTTCCGATGAATTGGCATGGCTGAGAGAACGAGCTAGTAAATTAATTGAGATTTTATTAATCTTCACTTTATATCTACCTTTAAATTTGTAGTTTTGGTTTATGTTACTTTAAATTTTAACTTCAATTTAAGTATTAAAAGCATATAACACTTTGCTTCAAAGATATTAACAAGCAAGAATTAAAAAAAAAAATGATATTTTTCTATTCGAAAACTTCTAATGTTTCATTTTTGCAGATTAAATATATCTTTGGCTAATATTCGTTTGGAAAAACTGTTCCCTCTGATTCGTCTGCGTGCTACCCCCTCTTTTCGACACGATATAAAACTGAACTAACGAGTTGTCGTGCACTAGAGTATTACCTCTCCATTTTTTATTTTTTGACTCGAATTCAACAACTTCACCAAGACCAATGCCTTTTCTTGTAGTGAAATTCAATTTAAGGCTCTGTAAAGCCTTTATCAATTGCCTCTCACTCAGATCTGATTTCTCATTAAATGCTTTGTCTTTAAACCTTAGGGATTCGATGGCAAATGCTTTAAGGATGTCTTTACTCATTTTTTCCCAAACTTGTACGTTTGAGTAAAATTCTATACCAATAAACTCACCGTTGATAAAAGTAGCTATTCCACACTGATTCTCAACATTTCTAAACGAATTTACAATACCGTTTGTTTCTTTATCAATATTGTCAGTCATCTCAAGATAGCTCTGAGTCGGGGCAATCCCACTACCGTATTTCATTTCGGTTCTATACGCTTGGATTTCGTTCCAAACTGAGCCTTGACCGACAGAAGATATAGCTTCGTAAGCAACGTTAGGATGTAGCCTTGTACTGGAAGATTTAAATCCCTTCCCCTTGCGATAATTCCATCTCGATTGTTCAACACATTTCGCTGGGATCGTGTATTTTTGTTCCATTGATCCCTTATTTGTGTTAGATATGTTTTGCTTTCCTCCTGCTGCCAATAGGATCGGTTCCCAAATGGTTCTATCTTGTTTCCCACCGTGAACAGTTACACCAAAAGGGATTAAGACTTGTTTATCGCTATTGTTAATAACTTCCAATTGACTAACAGTATCTGTTTCATTTATGCTAATTAAACCAAGTTCTTCGGCTTCTTTAACGCTAATAAATTCTAAGGTTTTACCCTTATAAATAATCGGGATTATTGTCATATTACCGTGAGATTGAGGTGTATCAAATTCCAAAATTTCTAATGGATTTTCGAATAACATTTCGACAATTTGAACGCTTACATTCTTCATAATCTATTTTCCTCCTTTTTTTTATTATTGCGTTTTTCTTTATGCTCTTCTTCCAAATTTGCTTCTTCATAAAGAGGGTCTATAAATTGGTTAGCTATATCTTTTCCGTTCTTTGTAAGTTCGACTCCATAAGAGATTTTTAATTTTCCATTCTCAGTCGCTTTATTTACAATAGCGCCTTTCATTTTTGAAGCCTCCTCCTTTGAGACTTCCATCTTCTGAGTTTTAATTATTCCTCCTCTTTTTAACGCACCTATGTGATAATTAATGTTTTGGCGTTCAACATCCAATTTATTTGCTAAATCTACGGGTCGTTGAGAACTTGAAGATAGCTCCCTAAGTATTTCTACTCGCATAGGATTTCGAAACACAAGACCCACTTTTTCGAAGATTGGCTTTTTTTTTCCTTTTTTTTCTTCTTTTTCTGGCATAAAAAATCACAATACATTTTTACTGTAAAAAATCTTTTTACTATAAAAACAATTATTACTTTTTCTATTTAAATGTTTGTATTGAGTTTTAATTTTTTAAGCTAAAATAAGCAAAGATAAACAGAAAGAGGATTAATAAGTGTCTACATTAAAAATTAGATGTGAATTCTAAAAGAATCCTACTAAATGTCGACACCGACTTTTTCTTGAGCGAGATATTTTGAGGAATTGAATCCTTTAGAAGCTGTAACTAACCTAATTTTTCGCGTATGTGCTAAATTTCCTATATTTTCAAATTTGTTTCTCTTTAAGAATAGGTTCAAGAATTTACGCTCGTTTAATGTCATATCTAAAGACTGAAGAAATTTAGGATGACGATACACATTCCAATCAATATTTTGCATTGTACTATTGGAATGTAAGATCAGGATTATAAAGAAGATGACTATGAGAGTTTTCTATATTTCTAACTATTGTAAATAAAATATTATATTTCGAATAATTTAACTTGGTTCATTCTTTTTCCTATGAAACTGGTTACATTTTATTAACACTTTCAGTCAGATTTAATTTAAAAGATTTCACCTTAAAAAAATCAAACGGTTGCTTGGTATTGCTAAATGCGGAAATAATAGATGTGTTTTTACATCCAAAATCTGTCGCTGTCATTGGAGCCTCAAAAAAATTTGCAAAAGGCGGATTTCGAATCACTACTAACCTTATTACTAATAATTACAAAGGAAAAGTTTATCTTGTTAACCCAAACGCAGAAGGTAAACTATATGGTTTAGATTTCAAAAGATCGATTTTGGATATTGAAGATGATGTAGATATCGCGATTTTTTACGTTCCAAATCGATTTATTCCTGACCTTCTAAAAGATTGTATAAAAAAGGGCGTTAAAGGTGCGATAATTGAAGCATCAGGGTTCGAAGAAGTTGGTGAAAAAGGGCTGGAATTGAAGAAAAAAATAATCGAGATAACGCGAAACTTCACGAAAATCAGAATCGTCGGACCTAATTGTATGGGGCTTAGTACTTTTGATGGCGATAGCGACAGCGAGGAAAAAGAAGGATTTTTCTCCGGATTTGGCGTGTTTTCTACTTTTAAAAGAGGCAACATTGCGCTAATTAGTCAATCCGGAATGTTGAATGGGGGATATCTCATGCATATAATGACGAAATATCCAAACTTAGGATTTAGATATTCCTGTTCGATTGGAAATAAAACGGACTTGAGCGAAATAGAATTTTTAGAATATATGCTAACGGACGATACTGTAAATGTTATTGCTATTTATTTAGAATCGTTTAAAAATCCGAGGAAATTTATTGATCTATGTAAAAAAGCCAGATCTATGCCAAATAAGACGATTATCTTGCTTAGAGGTGGGGTTACCTCTCAAGGTCAAAAAGCTGTTCTTAGCCATACAGGTTCTATGGCAGAAAATGCGCGATTAATTAATGGAGTTATTAAACAATCAGGAGTAATTTATGTTAACAGTTTTTACGAACTTTTTCAATACGCTCGTTCATTCTCAAATATGTATAAAACTGGTATAACCTTTCCTAAGAAGGGTAATGTTTCATTCGTAGCAGGTTCTGGAGGAGCTGGATCAATAACTGCCGATCTTACTATGAAATACGGTTTAAAACTTCCCATTCTAGAAGATAAAACTTACAGTGTACTCGTTGATGTATTTCCCGATTGGATGCCTCCAAACCGGTTTGCTTTTGTAGATATTTGGCCTGCAATGGAAAAGGCGATGATGAACAAGGTAAAGCCAGAAGTTGTAACAATTCAAGTCTACAATGCCTTATTAAATGATCCCAATATAGAGGGAATCTTTAATATGCTGTTTTGCTCAAAGCAATTTCGAGCATTGAATAATATTGATGAAATCATAAGTATTGCTGAAAAATCTCCCAAACCATTTTACTTCTGGTTAGTTGGTGAAGCGAAGGAAGTACAGAGAATTTCAAATCAGTTAGGTGAGCACCATCTGCCGAATTTTCCCAGTTTGGAAGAAATGGTTAAGAATTTTAGCATTTTAGTTCAAGAATCAAAAAATACGAATTTTTCCTAAGATATAAAAATTCAATTAGAACAAAAAGCATAAAAAAAGAATAAAATACTCAACCTTAAAACAGAAAGTTTTCAAGACTGAGGTTTAAAATCTATAACTTCACTTTATATTTTTGTAGTTTCCAAGCTCCGTATCCTTGAATTAAAAAGCAGAGTAAGAAAGAATATTGAGAGAACTTTTGCATAGAAGCTTGTAATATTAGTCCATCTAGCGTTATGGCTTTTGGTATGCTGACTAAAACTATGGTGTAAATAACTGCTATGATTAGCAACGCGATATATACGAAACCGTATAAATTAGGGTAGTTTTTATTGTATAGAACGGCAATAGTAAAAAAAACTATGCCAAGCACACCGGTAAGGTTAAACAGATTAGCAAACATCAAGTGCGTTCTGTCAAAGATATCCCAAGGAGTAAGAATAGTACCTATTAAAAAAACAATGGAAGTTAGGCAGATTAACGAACCTATTCTAGCTACTAAATACTGCTTTTTATTGCTTTTAAAATACGACGAGATTACGAACGCAAAGGGGATAAAAGAAATACTTAGTATTATTGCTGTAGTTGTAAATATAGTAAAGGAAACGACATTTGGAGCTCCGGAAAGCGCTATAACACGGCCTAAATCGCTAAAAAAATTGCCCCAAAAATAATACCCTGGGCTTAGAGGATTTATCATAGTTCCTCCTGCGTAAAACAACATAGCTACAGCTGTTAATATTATGTACTGAGCGGGACCGAATATTATAAATAATGAGGCAAATAATTTCCAATTTTTAATTATCTTCAATAAAACCACCAAATGGTTATTCTTATAATATTTTTAAATTAATGTTTTTAAAGCTCGAAAATAATCCTCCAAACTAAAGAAGAATACTAAAAGTGTAAAATTCAAAAAAAAAAGGGTCAGATTTACCTTTATTTAGATCGTTAGAAAAGTGTCGTTAAGCGTATTTAGGTTTGGAAATGAATCCCATAAACATGAATAAATTGACACCAATATCGATAAATTCGGCAAAAATGTTATAAGAAAGATTTATATTTATTAAGATCGTTCTCAGCAAGTTTGAAGCGATAAAGCAAATAAAAGCAATCCCGATTATCAATCCGTTAGCTTGAGTAAGGCGCTTATTTTTGTACATGAACAAAAACATAAAAGCAATTGCAATATAGATTAACAGTGTAATGAAAGGGAACACGAGATTAAGAAAATTTAATGTTGGTGCTAAGATAATAACCAAGGCCGTTACCAAAGCAAATCCAAACATTATTCTTAACCTTAACTTGTTGAACTGCTTCTTATTCATCTCTTTATTTTTATTCATGTTAATATATACTAGGATCGCGTCTAAACCGATGTACAATATAGGGATTAAGTTTACAATTATTATGAAAAATCTTATTTTTACTAGAAGTAAGGTGAAATCAGTACTAAAAGCGTCAGAGATCACAATTAAATTATAAAAGAGATCGTAGACTTTTGCGCAAGCTAATATTCCAAAAAACGATCCAAATAAAAAGTAAGCGTCTGATATGTAAATTGCTTCTTGTCTTAACCACTTTCGATAAAGAAAGAACGACATAATTCCTAGTATTAAGGTTCTGCAGATAATAACAACTACGCCTATCCATAAACCTTCACTACTAAAGATCGCATCAATTAATTCCGACCAGAATAATGAATATAATACGCTAAAGAAGATCGTTAAAACGATAATTATGGTAAGAGTACTATATAGAAACTTTTTCTTTTTACTTTCCATTTTTTATAACCTTTTGACTTTAAAGAAGATAATTCTATTTTAATATTACATTAAAATAACTTATCTATTCTAAACATTATTTTGTAAAATTCTTTTATAAACCCTTTTTTTTTTTCGTTTAACTTAATTTTAAGAGGAAGAACTTCCATTATTTTAGAAATAGCCTCGCAAATAATAATATTAAGAATTTTTTAGAAAGCACAGATTCATTTCAGGGGTTTTTCATGGTTTACTTTAAGATTAACGGTTTAGGATATAATTGCGGGTATAACGAGAATAAGTGCCCAAAAGACAAGCAATCTTGCATAGAATGTATAAAAACCCGATTAAAGGAATTAGGGTTCGAATTCGATTCAACTATAGAGATTTATAAAGTAGATTCCATTGAAAAGCAGCTGAAATTGGAAAGAGAAACAATTTGGCGGAAATTCTTGGATGTGTTAAATATTAAGCACATAATTATAATGGATAAGGGATCAGGGCTAACCTTGTTAAACTACGCAGTCTCTGGAGTCGATATCGATGCTGATTTATTGAGTGGCTTTATTCAAGCTAATATAACTTTTTCCGAATCGGGAGAAGTTTCAGACCAATATATTATACCTTCGTTGGAATTCCATTTTTATGAATTTCAATACAAAAGTTTTAACATTCTTCTCAAGGATGGAGATTACGTTAGAGTGTGTTTAATACTCGATCATAAAGCTTCCAATAAACTGAAAAATCATACTTTTCGATTTGTAGAAGAATTTGAACAATCCTTCGAAGATGAGCTTGTTATATTTCAAGATACCGGTGCTATTGATTTTAAAAATATGATTAATGCTATCGTAGAGTCATTTAATATAAATCTTATGTTTCCAATGACATTAGCTCGCTCAATCCCCCCGTATGAGTTAGAAGAAGTAAAAAGAAGTGTAGTTCAAAACGCAATATATAATCTCGCAAAGGAAATGCTTGCGGTGAAACCATTCTTTTTTATTTATAATATGCTGAAACGCCTTAATAAAATCGTAAATATTGAAGATGAAGTCGTTATTTATGAAATTCATCAGCTTTTAGAAAGAAACGTGTTCACTCCCACTTCAATAGAAGCAATGGCAGATAATATTGAATCAGGACAAGCAGCTGATCAAAAAAAAGAGATAAAAACTAGCTCAATATCTTCAATTACCATGAATAATACTGATATTGAAACATTGAAAGACCAATTAGAAACGATGGACATATATTCAGCGCAGAGATTAATCAAGGAAATAATGCGTAAAGCAAAAACGGCAGAAAAAGATTCAAGATTTCAAGTTACACTCAATGAGTACAATAAAGCGCTATTTATAGCTAAAGATTTTAAACTCAAAGAAGAAATTAATAAAATTTCTCAAAAAATCTTTAATTTAGAACATAAATCCAAATATATAGAATTAGATTTCAATATTGAAAAAGCAGAAAATGCTGAAAAATACGGTGATTTTATTAATAGCATCAACTACTATCAAAAAGCTTTAGAAATACTTGATAGCTTTAAAGTCTATAATATAACCGACCCTAGGATAAAAAAATTTAAGAAAAAAATATTAAGGCTTAGAGAAGAAATTTAATTATATGTATTAGACACTTTTATAAAAATCTATCATGCTTAAAATAAGTAAAAACTTTTTTACATGTTAATATTACACAAATTAACTGTAATTAGAACGTTTTTAATCTTTATCTACACAGATAATAGTAATCATGAAAAAAACGGTAAAGGTCATAGTATCTGGAGATGGCGGAGTAGGAAAAACCTCATTTTTGAATCGCCTCGTTAACGATAGTTTTGAAGATAATAGTGAATTAACTAGAGGCGTTGATTTTTACTCAAAAAGCATTTATGTTAATGGAATTGAATTTAATTTCATAATGTGGGATTTTGCAGGGCAATCTCAATTCAAAACGCTGTTAAATGATTTTGTTGGAGGTTCTCGGGCCGCTTTTATTCTTTTTGATTTAACGAGAATCAATACCATAGAAAATGTTAACGATTGGATAGTTACACTAGAAAAGTTCGGACATATTCCTATTATATTGATAGGAACCAAAAGTGATTTAATTAAGCCTTATGAATACCAAGCTATCGACAATTTCATCTCAGAAATTACGCAAGAATATGAGAATATAATAACTTATGTAAAAATATCGTCGAAGACTGGGGAAAATATTGAAAATACTTTTAGAATTTTAATAGAAAATCTGTTTCTTTAACTTAATCTGCTAATTAAAAGAATTGTTAGACTTTCTCAATCCATCCAAATTCATCCTCGGCATCTAAACGCTGAATTCCTATTAAGAGCTCATAAATTTTTCTCGTAAATTCGCCTGGTTCACCTTCGCTAAAAATCCGTTTTTTATCGTCAAGTGCAACAGATTTAATTGGAGTGACAACAGCAGCAGTTCCCGAGCAAAAAACTTCAGTACAAGAATCTTCAAACAACTCCTTGTAGGAAACATCTCTTTCTTCCGTTTTCATTCCGATTTTCTTTGACGCTAATTCTAGTATTGATTTTCGAGTAATACCAGGTAAAATCGTTCCAGCGGTTTTTGGGGTTACCAGAGTTCCATTTATCACCGCAAAAAAATTGGCTGTTCCGACTTCGTCTATAAATTCCATATGGACAGCGTCTAGAAATATCACTTGTGCAAATCCCTTTTCTTTCGTTTCTTTCGCAGGTAGCATAGATCCTGCGTAATTACAACAGGTTTTAGACGCACCAGTTCCCCCGGGGGCTGCTCTTGTATATTTTTTTGTAATTTCTAAATCGATACCTTTAAAACCTTCTGGAAAATAGGGTCCTACTGGAACCGTGAAAATTATTAATTTGTACTCTTTAGCGGGTTTAACTCCAACTATGGGGCCCGTTCCAATCATTAAAGGACGAATATAGAGCGCTCCACCACTATCATAAGGGGGTATATAATCTTCGTTAGCTTTCACTACTTCCTTTACAGCAGAAACAAAATCGTTTGTATTGTAATTTGGCATTAATAATCTGTCGGCACTATCGTTAAACCTTCTTGCGTTTTCTTTCGGTCTAAAAAGAACCGTCTCTCCTTTTCTAGTTCTTAAAGCCTTCATACCCTCGAAAATTCCTTGCCCATAGTTTAACACACAAGCAGCGGGTGAAATCTCAAAATTACCGAAAGGCTTTAATTTTCCTTTATCCCAGTTGCCATCTTCATAATTTGAAACGAACATTTCTTTAGTTTCAATAAAATCGAAACCTAGAGAATAATAATCTATCTCTTTAGCATCCATAAATATCAAATCCTTGTTTATTTTATCAGATTTATTTAATGAATAGTATACTAAAAAACCTTATTGATAATAATTAGATTATTCTAAATTGATATTCTTCAGTAAACTATCGGAAAAATCAATAAAAATAAATAAAAAAAACAAGATTTATAAATTAATTTTAGAAAATGTCTATTAAAAAAAGTGAATACTCAAGAATTATGACCGAAAATCCTCACAAATCAAACGAATTTAAGCTGGTTATTGCAGGACTAGATAACGCTGGCAAAACTAGCGCTTTAATAGCGTTAAGACAAAAGTATAACTTTTATGAGCGAGTTAAAAATTTAAAACCTACAATAAAAATAGATTACAGCTCTTTCAAGTTTCTTAAAACCTTTCGAATTAATCTCTGGGACATGGGGGGACAAAAAAAATTCAGAAAAATTTACGTCAATAATCCTATTTATTTTGAAGATACAGATTATATTTATTATCTTATAGATGTTCAAGATGAAATCAAATTTGAAGAAACCGTAGAATACATTCACGAACTACTTGATATTTATAGAGCTTTGAGTTATTCAAATGAGGTAATAATATGTTTTAACAAATTTGATCCCAAGTTTAGAAATAGTGAAGAATTTTTAGATCGGGCGGATATGATTAAAAAAGTGATTAAATCGCAGAACAAGGATATTAAATTTGTATTTTATAACACGTCATATTACGACATCTCATCAATTTCCAAAGCCTTTTCTCATTCGTTAAATAGTTTATTAAATTTAGACGATATTGATGACGGATTAAATAAGTTAGTAAACCAATTTAATTGTAGATATGCAATTTTATACACTGATTCGGGGATAATTATATCTGATCATTACATAGACACGATGGACATAAGAGAATTTGAGGAGAAAATAAGTAATAAGATTAGCGAGGATCTCGAATTTTTTCAGAGGTTAAAAGATGAGAACGTCGATATAGACGATAGAATAGCATTTTCGACGGATAAAACCGAGTACGTTAAAAAATTTTCAATCTTATCCAAGAATAAAGATAATACTTTTTATATAGGAGTAAGTACGACAGTAAGTAATATTAACGAAATTAAGATTGAATTAGAAAAACTAAGAAATATTTTGCATATAAGTTTTACATAAACTCAAATTTATCCAATATTTTCATATTTCTTATCGATATCGAATTTTTTCAAGCTTCTATATTTACAAATAAACAAAATATTTTTCTAAAGTATAGGGCTAATTCATATATGGCGCTTCAAAAAATGACTGCTAAAAAAATCATCGAGAAAAAAAAGCGGGGAGAAAAAATTGTAACCATTACCTCATACGATTATTCCTTTGCTAAAATCGTCGATGATTGTGCGATAGATTTAATTCTCGTAGGTGATTCCCTCTCCATGGTAATTCTTGGATATAAAAATACTTTATCAGTCACCATGGACGAAATGATTCACCACACTAAAGCCGTGACTCGAGGGGTGTCAAATTCTATGGTAGTTGGCGATATGCCCTTTCTATCTTACAAAATCGGGATCAAAGAGGCAGTAAAAAATGCGGGAAGGTTTATTCAAGAAGGTGGCGCGGAAGCTGTGAAAGTTGAGGGTGGAGCTAAAATCTGTCCCACGATAAAAGCGATGATCGATGCAGATATACAAGTAATGGGGCATATAGGACTAACTCCTCAAGCAATATATGAATTTGGAGGTTTCTTTACACAAGGAAAAACCGTAGAGGCCGCCAAAAAGTTAATAATAGATGCTAAGAAGTTAGAAAAAACAGGAGTATTTTCAATCGTGCTTGAGAGCATTCCCTGGCAAATTGCAAAATTAATAACAAAATCGGTAAACATCCCTACCATTGGTATTGGCGCTGGATCGCATTGCGATGGGCAAATTTTAGTCATAAATGACATGTTGGGGCTTTTTACAGATTTTAAACCGAAATTTCTCAAATATTTTGGAGATATTGGTACTTCGGTTCGAAAGGCTATAAAAAACTATAAAAACGAGGTAGAAAGAGGATCATATCCCGATATAGAGCATTCCTACGAATTTCCAAAAGAAGACTTGAATGAGATTGAAAGTTGGTTTGAAAGCGTTGAAATTGAAGAAGAAATAAAGTAACAACAAGGTTTTAATAAGCTAACAACCTAACAAAATGGATATAAGGTTGTTTAAGTATATAAATGATTTTTATGTTCAAACTAGTGAGTATACCCTCAAAATATATTCAAAATACTTTTTTATTTATCAAGAGGAATTTAGAGAATAAGATGTAAATTATCCAAAAGTATAATTAAATAAATTTTTATTAATAATTATAATATAAGAACTTTGTTTGATGTTTTAAATTTAAAAATATAGATCGAATAAATTAATGGAAGATTCAAAATGGCTGATGAATACGATTATCTTTTTAAATCTATTGTTGTAGGTGATGGGGGAGTTGGTAAAACAGCTCTTACACTCCGGTTTTCAAAAGGATTCTTTACAGAGGATTATAAAATGACAATTGGGGTTGATTTTCACGTGAAAACAATTTCAATTGAAACATCTGAAGGATTTATTAAGTGTAAGCTCCAACTCTGGGATACAGGGGGTCAGGAACGATTTAGTTCTATAAGACCAATGTACTATAGGGGATCGTTAGGAACAATACTCGTTTTTGATCTAACAAATTCCGCAAGTTTTGAACATTTACCCCAATGGATAGAAGAAGTTAGAGCAAACATAAAAGCTGAAATTCCAGTATTGCTCGTTGGAAATAAAAGTGATTTACTTGACCAAAGAGCTATTTCAGCAGAAGAAATTAGTAAATTTACCAATGATTTCAACTTGCATTATATGGAAACTTCAGCTAAAACAGGTGATGGAGTAGGGGATTGTTTTTATATTCTTGCGTGCTTAATGATAGGACAGGGTGTTCCTGAGCAGCTGATTGCAAATGCTACCGTCTATGCCCCAGGACAGGTTATTAAAGAAGACGCTCAAATACCCTCACGTGTGATGCCTTCTAGCGAACCTCCAGACGCATATATCGCCCCACCTGTCCCCGAACCCCCCCAGGTTTTTGATGCACAACCTAAAATCGAATTTGAAGCCCCACCTGTCCCCGAACCGACATTAACTAAATTAGTAGAACCTGCTTCCTTTTCTGAGTCTGAGCCAGAGATCGAATTTGAAGCTCCACCTGTCCCCGAACCAGCACCAGCGACGGAACCGCAATTTATCCCCGAATTCTCATTACCCGAACCAACCGAAATAGAATTTAGACCTCCCGATGAAATTCTGAAAAAAGATGCTGTAATATCAGAACTAGAAGCTTTAGCTAATGATGATAAGATTTATAAACCAAAAACTATTCCTTTTACGTCTAATGTTCCAGAACCAGCACCACCTCCCAAAGAGTTTCAGAGCTCTTACTCGGAAAAACCAATAGAAAGTTCTTTTGGCCATACTCCATTTCGCGTACTTAAAAGGGAAGAACCTCCTAAACCTCAACCAGCTTCAATGACATTTGAATATAGCCCTAAACCTCAAGAAGAATTGACTGATAAATCCCCCATTTTTCCGCCCCCAACACCTCGGAGATCTTCTTCTGATTCGTTACATGATTACATGCCTGAAGCAATTATAACGAAAAAAGAGAAAAAAAAGGAAGCTAAGGAGAAAAAGAAACAAGATAAAGAGAAAGCCAAAATTGAAAAAGAGAAGAAAACCGTTGAAAAACGGGAGAAGCAAGAGAAACTAATTGAGGATATGAAGAAATCGAAAAAAATTAAAAAGGAAAAGCAACTTGAGCCTACAAAATCTAAACCTTCACTCCCTCCTGCTCCAAAAAAGCCCAAACCTGAGATAGATTCCTTATTTCAAACTCTTACTCAAAAAAATGAAGACCTCACGTCTAATCAAAGCGTTCCCTTCATACCCTTCACAGGAAAGAGTAATACTAAGGAAGAAGGGACATCCAAATTAAGAATTATACCTAATGTAGCGGATATTGAAGCCGATTCTAATACTTTTACTACATTTACATCTACTCAACCGATTCAAGAAGAAAAACAAAAAAAAAAATCTAAAGATCTCTTAATCTGTGAACAATGCGGGTCTATTTTATCTTCTGATTACGCATTTTGTAATAAGTGCGGTAACAAATTATAATTTTTAAATCTTCTAAATATTTTTACCACAGATAGGGCAAGTGCTCCACAATTTTTTGATCTTTGAATTACAATAAGGACATATTTTTAAATCTGGATCTTTTTGAGTCTGAAGCTTTCCAAAAATAGTTACATTATCCTCAATATTATACATTTTTGGTTGTTGTGGGGGTTGTATATTTGTATTGGTAACACGAATTTGGGATGGGAGAACTGAAGAATCGAGTAAATTTTCTTGAATCTTGAGATTTGGTTCTTCTATCGAGGTATTACCCACTTCTGGGCTCTCGTTATATTCACTCGGTGTTGTAGCTTCTTGCGAAATACGTCGATCTGCCTGTGATTCTTCGATAGGAATGCCAACCTCATAATGAAAGTATTTTCCTTCATTATTTTCAATTACAACTTCGCCGTGAGCTAGCAGAACTTCAATATAATAGATGATAATTGAACCCATTGGAACGTCAGCAATCTCTGCTATAAAATAATCTAATTCGTGTTCCATCTTCAAACGATACCACGATTTTCCACGATCAGCACTAAAAATAAGCTGAACTCTCTCTAATGTATTGTTGAAATCTTCTTCTGTTATTTTAACGACGATTTTGATTGTTTTTTTAAAAGTTTCCTTTCGTCCTAAAGCTTCCTCTGCCTTAGCAGCATCCCAAGCGCCACCACATTTAGGACAATTAGTAAACCAATTTGGGTATTCGAACATACAGTTAGTACAGCTTTTCGTAAAATAACGGGTAGTTTTTATTCCAAGCGTTTTTTTTTTTTCTTTTCCCATTCTCTATTCAGTTCTAAAGAGGAATTTTACCCTAATAATCTTGTATATGTTATTAAATTACTTTTCGACTAATAAATATATTTCTGAGGGATATAATTAAAAACTAAATTCTTACTTATTATAATTTTAGTTTTTTTACTATTTTTTCTAAATCAACAGCAAAATTAGATAGATGTTCTCTTTTTACATGCGGCATTATCACCACTCTAATTAAATTTAAATCTAGGAATTTCCCTAACATCCAATTATCATTACGTAATGCTTTCTCGAGTTCACATATGCTAACTCCATTTTCCGTGGTGATCCCTACCACATTCATAACAGGATCCACAGCTAATTTTATCCCGCGAATTTCAGATATTCGTTGCACTAAGTATTCAGTGTTATCCATACATTTCTTTACAATTTCATTAAAACCATTTATGCCTAAATACTTTAATATTACCCAAAACGCTATGATTGGGCCTCCTGGTCTAGTCCCAACGATATGAAAGTGTTTAAAAGGTCCTCCCGCTAAATAAGGAATCTCAAAACCTGTTTTCTGTAATATTGAAGCGTCTTTAACAAAATAGCCACCTGAAGGAATTACTCCTAAACCCATTTTATGGGGGTCGGCTGTAATCGAACCTACAGATTTTACTGAGAAATCCCATAGTGGAACTTGATAACCTAACCTCTTGAGAAAAGGCAAAACAAAACCTCCAAAGGCGGCATCGACATGAAAGAAAATATCTTTTCCTTCAACAAGATTACCTATTTCTTCAACTGGGTCAATTAAACCTAATGAAGTAGTACCCGCAACTCCTACAACTGCGCATGTGTTTTTGTTAATTAGCGATTCAAAATGATTTAAGTCTACCTTATAATTATCTAATAACTTTACCTTTCTCAATCTAAGGTTTAATAAATCTGCTGCTTTATCAAAGGAAATATGAGCAGAAACTGGAACCACAACTTCGGGATTTTTTATATCAGATCGCAAATTTCTGGCAATCCTCATAGCTATCAAATTTGCTTCAGACCCGCCAGTAGTAAAAGTTCCAATAATATTTTTATTTCCAAATAATTCACCAATTTCGCAGATAAGTTCATCCTCTAATGCAGCAGTGCCCAAAAATAACCCAGGATCTCCTAAATTCTTAGAAATATATTTGAGATAGATTTCTTTAGCAACATCTAAAGGTTCTGTGCACATAGATCCCAAAATTGCTCCTGAATCGTAAGAAAAATCTTTCTCTAGCTTTTTTTCCAGCAAATTAAGAATAAATCGTTTCTCTAAGCCTTCTTCTTGCATTTTTTAAGATGAATAAATATTTATTGTTATAATTACCTATAATTCTAAAAAATAAAAAGCTTAAAAGAATTAAGATTTTACAAATTAAGTTTTATTTTCGGAGAATACTTTTGAAAACGGTAAAACTTACTACCTACTTAAAACGTTTTAAATCTCTTTTAGTAAATTTTTCAATTACAAGGTCTAATTCGTCGTTAATGTCGATTTTATAATAATTAGCAACACAGATTATAGCAAAAATAACATCTGCGAGCTCCTCGCC
>JAEOTS010000101.1 GCA_016839745.1 Promethearchaeota archaeon | reverse complement strand
TCTTTTTTGGTAATCGTTCATACTCATTTATGAAATTATCTATAAAATTTTCTACATAAACTTTTTCTATGATTAATCCTTTTTGTTCAGCTTCTCTTACAATATCTCCTATAATGTAATCTTTTAATACAGGATCTTCCATAACCATCTAGAAACACCTCACCCAATACAACTCTCATTAAATATGTTATCGATAAATTAGTACTAATAGATTAAGATGTTATAATATAAAATACTATCTCAATAATCACTAGATACTCATTTGATCAAAAGTGACTTTTAATCTCTCAATTTAATACAGTTGCTTTTAATCTACAAAAAATGTTTCGAGAAATAAAAAAAATATAATTTAAATTGGATATGATTATATCGTAAGCGAGCTATCTCTGATCATGTTTCCTGCTGTTTCAGACCAAACAATAACAGATATATTGTGTCGTCCGGCAGAGAATGATGGATTAAAATATTGCAGAGTCACTGAAAAATAGTCAACGCTAGACCCTCCCTCATAGGATCCTACACGATTAAACGGATGGTACAATCTTACATCATCTATAAAGAAGTAAAAAATAATATCACAGTAGCCTGTGGGATTTGTATTGATTCTGGTGCTTGCTGAAAATAAAACATAGAGTTGGACAGGACTACTCAAATCTAAGATGATATACAGATCCGGAATTGTTTCGTACTCTGCAAAAGTTGGGTAGAAAATAGTTTCCTCATAATCGTTCCAAATGTTCACTTGTGATTGATCAATCTACTTAATTAACCCAAAACCTAATCCTCCGGCACCTATTAAGATACCGATGATTCCTAATATCGCGCTGCCTCTTCCCATTAGATTTTAACCTTCTCTTTTTAGAATTATATTGAAATTTCTTATTTTTTAAGTAGATTATAAGAAATACTTGACTGGTAATATTTAAAAATATTCATGAAATTCTTTATATCCCTTACATTAGTTTTTCATATAACTAAAACTTAAATTCCCATTCTTATTTATTTAGACAAAGGGATAGAGATTATAAGAATATGGAAAGAAAAAGTGTGAAGAACGCAAAGGAATTAGTTAAAAAAGTAGCACATCACAAAAAAATAATTATAGCAATAGTAATGATAAGTATTGCGTTCTTTGGGTCTTTTTTGGTATATTTTATTTTACAAATTTCTCTGAATACTGAGTCGCCTATCGTTGTAGTGATTAGCGGCTCAATGGAACCTACTATCCACGAAGGAGATTTATTATTCGTGAGGGGAACCAACGCGGATCAAACAGAAGTTGGAGATGTGATAGTATTTGATGCTCGAGAGTTGTGGACTGGTGCGCCTCAAGAACCTATTGTTCATCGCGTTATCGGTAAGTATCTAGATGGTGATACTTGGATGTTCATAACTAAAGGGGACGCTAACTCTTTGCAGGATAATGCCCCTGTCCCAGAATCTGCTATAATCGGTGTAGTAGTCGGAGGTATACCCTATATTGGATGGATTAAAATTTTTTTGGAGGAATCTGGCTTATTGATTCCGTTATTAGTTATAATTTCAGCGCTTCTTATTATTAGCATAGTTATAGATATTATCAAAGGGGAAGACGAGGAGCAAGACAAAAATAATAAGAAAAATAAGAAAGATAGTGAAATGCAAGCACAAAAAGAAGAATAAAAAAACCTCCTAAAATTAAGTATTTATATTTATTATTCATTTTTCCTATTTACCAAATTTAATTATGAAATTAGTGATTTAAAATGGCTTGGACTCCACCATCAAAAATAACAGTAATTTTGAGTTTCCTCTGCGTAGCAGCAGGTTTGTTTATTTTAGTCGAACTATTCTTTACACTAACCGGTATATTACCCGTGTTAGCTTTAGGAACTCTCAGCTCCACAGAAACATGGGGTATCATTGGAATGGCTTTAGTTTTTCTCGCTTGGTTTCTGATGTTTCTAGGAGTAAGATTGAAAGGTTTTTAATTTTAAATATTAATTTCTTTTATTTTAAGTTTGAGATAATTAATCGAAGAAACTCCTTCATAACAATCCTAAAATTGAGTACAGAATAATAAATCAAGTTATTAAGATGACAATAATATTTTTATGAAAGAAAATATTCTAAAAAAATATAATAAAAAATCGTAATAAAAAAATTACGAGAGAACATCAATACAGTATACAAAAAATACAAAATTAAAACAACACAAAATAAAACATAGAGGTTAATAACATGTCAGAAGAAACAAAAGATAAACACAGGTCAAAAGAAGAAAATAGTGTTTTTGTTGGTCGACGCCCT
>JAEOTS010000100.1 GCA_016839745.1 Promethearchaeota archaeon | reverse complement strand
TTTCCTCGATTTGCTGAGGCTTCTTCAGATTCACAAATCGTTGCAGATAAATAGCATCGCCCAGAAATTGAGGTACACATCGAACCATGGATAAAACATTCAATTTTAGTCTTATTTAGGTGGTGCTTTATAAGCTTTATTTGTTTGAGCGACAATTCTCTTGCTAATATTATTCTTTCTGCGCCTAAACCTTCGTAAAATTTTGCGCTTTCGACATTTGAAACATTAGCTTGAGTTGAAATATGAAATTTAACTCCTTTCTGTTTTGCAAACCTTATTGCTGCTAAATCGTGGGCAATTATAGCGTCAATGTTAGCCTTTTTTGCTAATGAAATCAAGTTTTCCAAATCTTTTAACTCGTTATCGTATATCAAGATGTTAGTAGTTAGATATGCTTTAATTGGTGGTTTTAATTTATGACAAAAGCTTACAACTTTATCTATTTCATCTCGATTGAAATTTTTAGCTTTCGCTCTCATATTATAATCTGTAACACCAAAATAAATTGAGTCTGCTAAACTACCAATATTAGCTAAGGAGTCCCAATTTTGAACGGGGACTAATAGTTCAGGCTTATTAATAATAATTTCTTCCTTTTTGATTTATTATTTGTAATTCACTGATTTAACAATATCATCTTTAATATTAAAATTCTATAATAATATCGATTATTAATTTTCCCCTTCATTCCCAGAAAATAAGGAATTTGGGATATTTGGTTATCTGAAAATTTAAAAATGTTGAGTTTTATGTTTATTAAAACAAAAGATGTTCTCATAATTGACTAAAAAACACCAATGTATATTATTAGAAATTATGAAAATGGGGATTTTGTTATATCGTCTAATTAAAGTTGTGTGATTAATGAAAAGTAAAATTAAAACATTTATTTCAATCAACCTACTCATATTAAGTGTATTTATCGCATGTGGCAATCATATCAAGATAGGTTACGCTCAAACGAATGGGGATTCTTTAATATATGATGTCAATTATTATGTTCATGAATTTTCAAATTTCTCATGCATACAAACTAATACAAATCACATAAACATAAGTATACCAAGCGCTAAGTGGAATATTACTAATTTAGAACTCAACCTTACTGATATTAAATTAGGAGAAGAACTAAAATCAATCGAAGAAGGACGGACAGACTTTAGATATATATATAAAAATGTGGCAGGTTATGGTGTTCAACTCAATATAACAGAAGATATTACCCTCTTAGGAGTTCAGATTTATGGGTATTTAGAACCTGAAATAGATGTTCCTCCTGTATATGTCCAAATTAACGGATATGATCAATTAAATCATTGGCCGAACAATACAGTATATGGGTCTCCCGTTAAAATTAATATGCTAACCGTTCCCAATTGGTACCTTCAATCGTTTCCAGAACCAATATCGCTTTCGCAAGGAAATTATTATTTAGTAGTTAATGGTTCAGCATATGGGCCAAGTAATAATTCCAGATATTATTGGTATTTAAACGATGAAGATTCAATCCATACAAACCTCAATACCTCTGTATACGATACTGGTGTGTGGTCAATTGAAGATCAAGGCAAACCTTTCACCCATAGATTAATTCAAAGGACCGAAAAATCATACGATCCAGAAGATATCAATATGACAGTTATGTTAGATGATAATATTTATAATATTACTAATGGTTCACCAGGAAGCGGTAATGTGGAAATATCTAATCTTAACGTTCATCTGAATCAAAGTGATTTGAATCTCCCGATTTATCACAACCAATCAGTTGGTTTGATGTTTAATCTTACTTCCAATCTCAAGTTGGAAAGCTACTCAACAGCTCCCGGAACTCTGGAGGTAGCAGAAACTCATGATAACTACTGGAGTGTCACTCCGACAATCGACCCAGAATTTAGCAATTATTCGGTAAAATTTAATTTTCCCCAAAAATGGTCTGATGTTAGTGTACTAAGAAATGATGTTAACATCACTAGTTCAGTCGATATTAATTATATTGAAAACGAAGTCTATATCTCAGAAAATCTTATTTCAGAAGGCGATTCATGGGAAATAACCGCCAGTTCATCAAAAATTGATATTAATCTTGAAGTAAGCAGAATAGAGTTTTTTGCCGGCCAAGAATTAAAATTTTTTATTACAGATCCCGTAGAAGGGAATTATACTTTCGTTTTAACTGATACTTATGAGGATCAAATTAATGTAACAACAAAATTAAACCCTTCCGAATCAGACAGTTTCACTTACACATTTCCTTCAAACGCGCTAGATGGTGCATACAAAGCGTTTGTTTATTGGTATAACGGTACTGATGCGGGCATAGCAACTCAAATATTTACTGTTATTTTACCCGAGGTCATTGACTGGACATTAATAATTGGTATAGTTGTTATAGCGGGATTAGGATCTGCTGTAACTGCATCATCAATTGTGCTTGCTAAAAAAAATAAAAGAAAGAAAATTGCTTTAAAAGAAAAAACTATCCATAAATTTATGGATATTCTGAATTTGAACTACGTTATTATCATCGAGAAAAAATCTTCTCTTAACATATACGATCAGGCTTTTACTGAGAAAAAATTCAATTCAACGCTCGTTTCAGGATTTTTGGAAGCAATTCGATCTTTCGGATTAGATATTTCTAGGTCAGAGGAACACTCACAAACAATTAAACTCGAATATCAAGACTCAAAAATTTTGATGTCAGACTTTAAGAACTTCAGACTCATATTTATTATGAAGGATTTACCTTCCCAACAGTTTTATGAGGTAATTAATGATTTGTCATTGGAGATTGAGGAGAAGTATGGGTCTTATTTGAAAAATTTCAAGGGTAATTTACAGCCGTTTGAGGGTATTGAAAGTTTATTGAGAAGACATATGGGCACTACTTTCTTATATCCTCTCAAGCTAACTGGAACGGGTAAGATGAAAATTGCTCCAACAGAAAAGACCTTAATAAACAAAGCGATAGCGATAATGAAAAAAAGCCGTATAGATTATTTTTATGTAACTCAGTTAATTAGAGAGATTACTTTTGATTCGAAGGAAATAGAAGCTTTATATTCACTAATAATTAAAAGAGTTTTCAATCCTTTTTTTTAATTTTTCCTTACTTTTTCTAAACAATAGGTTTAAAGTCTGAAAATGAATTGATTAACTAAATGAATCTTTTTCTCGCATATTTAATTAAACCTCCATCAGAAATTATTTCTTGGAGAAAAATTGGTTGTTTTTTAACTGTATAATTGTGTCCTGAAGTTATACTCTTAATTTCTCCCAAGTAAAAATCGATTTCTAACTCATCTCCTGTATTGATGTCTTCAATATTTGATAATTCTACTAATTGTAAACCAATATTTATAGAATTTCTAAAAAAAATCCTGGCAAATGACGGTGCGATAATGCATTTTATCCCACTAGATTTTAATGCTAAAGGAGCTTGTTCCCTACTTGATCCACAACCAAAATTTGAACCCACAACGAGGATAGAATAATTATTATCCTTTACTTTTTTCTTAAAATCGGGATCTAAATCTTCCATACAATGATTTGCTAAGAAGGTTAACTCTTTACTAAATAAATATCTTGCGGGAATAATCAGATCGGTGTTGATATCTTTCTGGTGATATTTGATAACTTTTCCATTCATTTTCTTCTCATCTAATTTTTATAATCATTCTAATTGGGGAGAGGCAATGTATC
>JAEOTS010000099.1 GCA_016839745.1 Promethearchaeota archaeon | reverse complement strand
GTATTGTAAGTGGAAGAATGTAAATGAAAAAATAGAACAGTTTAGGTTTGAAAACCCAAATTACGAAGTATTTAATATTTCTTTTGCTGGAACTGGTATGACTATTAATTGTTATGTAATTTTTAGGTTAAAAAAATGATAATATCGGTTGTGGTACTCGAACTGTTTGGAAAGACACTCTAGAGCCAGAAAAAGAATCCCCTGAACCACCGACTATTCCTGGATACAACTTGATCATCTTGCTTGGTGCATTCTCGCTCGTTACTATAATTGCGATCAGGAGAAAGTATTTTTCCGGTTAATAACAACTTTTAAATACCAAAGAACTAATCATTACTCAATATATCTTCAATTGACTTATATTTGATAAAGAGTAATGACTATGTTTTGTCCCGAGTGTAATAATACAATTAAGCCATATTGGGAATGGTGCCATTCCTGTGGTGCTCAATTAGTAAAAGAACAAGGTATTAATAGTATCAGCCAAGAAGTTGCGTTTAAACCAGATCAGGTTAAAAGAAAAAAGTATTTTTGGAAATTAAATTTTACAGTTGCTATTTTTATAGCCGCCACATTAGTGCTTCCTTATCAATTTGTTCATTATTTGATTATTGGGCCCCCTAGCCAAAGTATTGGGGGGTATTGGTGGTTATTATCATTTGGATTTAATTACAACGTCCATTATAGCGTGTTAATTTTTGCAATAATCCACATAATTCTCTTTGTACCGATTTTTAATATCGCTAATGTCGAGAAAAACTCAAAAAGCCTTGATGTAGACACCATAAAAAAAAGAAATATTATTTTAATTATATTAGGGGCTATCCTTATTATTACCAATATTTTTCTACTAAATTATATAATTCCACCACAGTATCCGTCCGTTTTAACTACAGTGGTTCCAGTTGGATTAATTCTAGCCTTTTTAGCAGGAGGGTTCGCCATTTTCTCAGGCATTTTAGGTTTACTTAAAGAAAATTAATAATAGCTTATTTTTTATTTTTGGTGAAAAAGAGAAAAAAAGAGTTTTTCATAACATAAATCGATATGTCGAAAAAAGTAGGTGTTTTTATGGTCGCGTTATAAAAATAAGTTAATGATTAGGTATTTAGATTCAGAGCTCTTTTACCTGGTATTTCTTGGTTGGCTAATAGGATTGTGCATTTTAAACGGGATTGTCTATATCTTTCAGCATAAGAATTATAAGGTTTCAATGTGGATCGTAGTTAATAGGTTTCTTTTGATATCCAGCGCCAGCATTTTTATTCTCATTTCCATTCCTTATCTTTTTTTAGATATTTTTGAAGTTCCGTTTTTTAATGTTGTTCTAAGCAATGTATATTCTCTGTTATTAGTTGTATGCGCTGTATTATACGAATACACAATTATTAGGCAAGCTAGAACCTCCATAAAAAGTCTAGCAACGAAAAAGGAAAGTAATTTGTAGAATTTAAATAGGTATTGTTAGAGGTAATGTTAATGATCTCACGAAGTTTCAATAGTATTTTCCCATTGCCTAACTTTGATGATGTGTTTATTTCTATTAATTCATTTATAGAATTATTATTTGGGTATTTGAAGTATGTGTTCTTTGGAATTCTGCTCATTATCGGAATTTTAACTTTATTTGCCCTGAGAGGAAAGTTCATTTTAGAACGGATAAGGTATAGTAAGGAGGAAAAATTGTCAGATAATCCGATGACGAAGCCTCGTCTAATTCTAGGGACTTTCTACATCGTTTTCGCGTTTGGAATTCTACTCGATTGGTTCACATACTTCTTGCTAGTTGTTTTGGATCCATTACCAGATCGATTTATTTTTAACTTTTTCACCCCATTAGAGATCGATCCCTTCGCGCTTAATAATGTTTCAGATATTAGTAAAGCTACTTATCCTTACGAAAAAACTATTTACTACGGGGTAGCTATCGCGTCCTTTATGGCTCTATTGACGATTACATTAAGTTTATGGCAGATAATAAATAAACAAGGCCAGATATCAAAAAAGTCAATAGTTTCTTTAATAATGGGCATTGTAGTAGGATTATTAATGGGATTTACTACATGCCTACCATTATTTCTCTAAAATATAATATCTGTAATAATCATCTGATAATTTTCTTTTAAATAGATTCAGTTTATAAGGCGATCAAAGGACTTAGTAATTTTGATCAGAAATGGATGCTGGATCGTATTTATCGGATGTACTTGCTGGTTTTGAGTTTCTTATGGCTCTGGGTTCCCTCGTTGGTATATTTGGTGTAATTTTGGGAGGATATATGTTATTTTTTGGGTCAAGACCCTTTAAAACCAAGGGATTAAAAATCTTACTTGTTAGTGTGGTATTTCTTGTTCTCTTTGGTGTAACTACAGGGATTAAGTATTTTCGGTTTTAATGATAACCTAAACTGGCCCCACCGCCCTCGGAGAACAGGCTTAGGGGATTTTCAAGGAACAATCCTATCACAATTAATATGATACCCACTAATACAAGTTTTAACGAACGCTTACTACCAAATGACTTGCCTTCGCCTAGCGGAAGCATCATGCCAACACCCACCACCACTACTAGTATGCCAATCCACAGAAGAGTCGATCCTACGCTCTGAAGGGGGGCTAAACCCATACTAATCGTACCTCTTATGAAATCCCCAAAAAAAGGAAAGACAAGCAAAACAAAGAGGGAAATCACTATAAGAAATAAAGATAGTTTAGAAATCCTACCATTACCGGACTTTTTTCTACGACTCACAAATTCTACCTCTTTATATGAGATTACTGTAAATAAGAAGAAGATACTAGGACGTCTTTCTCTTGAAGTTTAAAGTTAATATATTTATTTTGAGGCATTTTATTAACCTTTCTGCGCAGGTACAACATATATAACATCGCAATCGCTAGAAGAACCCCTGAAACCAGAAAAACAACGGTATCTAAAGTCACGTACAAAAACACAATAGAAATAACCGCGAAGGCTGTATACAATATCCCAACGAATAGACAAATCCATACAGAGATGAATGTCCTCCTTTCGTGGGCATTATGGATTAACCTATTATATTCTTTCTGCATTATGGTATTATTTTCAAAGAGACAGTTTTTACATAGAACCTGTCGAATCGATAAAATCGTATTATTTGTAAAAATTAGATTACGGCAAACTGATAGTTCTATGTTACCTATAAAACAATTCTCAACAGTGATATTCTGAGAGTTAATAATCGACAGTTTACTGATGGCAAGATTTCTTAAAATGAGAAACACGCCTTTAGTTCTTAACGATAATCTTAGGGCTACATCGCCCAAATCGTCAATTATTATTGGTGATTCCCTTGTCCCCTCACCTTCTAATCCTAAGGTTCTCCTTAAATTTTCTAGTGTCCCCTCTTTCAACTTGTATTTAATACTTTTTTTATTCAACTTTTCTAACATTTTTAAACACTATATCAATTTCTATAGACTTTAACTAGTCTATAAACTCTTTATATTTAAAGGGAAAAAATAGGCAATAAAACCATGAAGGCTAATAAAAGCAAACTAATCACACTCTCCGATCTTGTCTTAAAAAGTAATGAAAGAATCCCCATTTTTACTCCTGAATACTCTGTAAAACAATAACCTTCTGGATTCTTAATTATTTTTAGGAAAGCCATTATCTCCTGAATAGATAAAACGTTTTCAGGTTCGAAATTCTGCAGAGAACTGCTCAAAAACTCCAAATTACATCTGGGACACTCAAAAGTATCAACATAATTTATCACATTGCAATTTCCACATCGGGGGCAATAGTTTGTTTCATTCATATTCAAATGAAATATATTCTATTTCTTTATAAAGGAAAAATCCGATTTCTTGTCTTTTTTGTTCTTTATAAAGAGATATACTATAAGTGTTGCATGGAATTTACAGATAACGAATCCATTGTACTGTGTTATTACTGTGGATCAGCTCATATTAGAGAAACAACTTATGGAAGTGTTTGTACTAGTTGCGGAACTGACCAAGAATTAACGAGGATTGAAAGAAATAAGATTCAAGAACAAAATTATTCATTAAATATGACTACAATGGGTACTGAGGGAGAAAGAAAGATGTCTACAAATAAAATGAAAATCCTATACCTAAGCAAGCTAGACTCTATTAAAACATATAACAACAAAACAATGATGGTTGCCTTCACTCTAACTAAAACCATGTTAGAGAAATTGGGGCGTTCTAATAAAGAGATTCGAATAATTCTAAAAAAATTTGAAGATGTTCGAACTCAATTTCCAGCAAGTTCCAAATTTCAGAATCCTAAAAAGCTGATTCCTTTCATTATTTATTTTTACTTTAAAGAATTAAACATTGTTATTGATATTAAAACACTTTTTGAAAACTCAGAGATATCGAAGAAAGAATTCAACGCATTTCGAATCCACATGGAAAGATTCTGGTCAGCTTACAAAGTTAGAGATCGATATAAGTATATTTGCACTAGAATTGGAGGCGTTATTGGTTATGGAAGAGTCTACAATCAATCAATAAAGTTGCTTAAAAAATTCTGGAACTTAATAAGAGACTCAAAAGACGACGTAATAGCAGGCTTAGTAACAGGAATTGTAATTATCCTCTCTAAGTGTGAAGACCGCACTATGAAATCGATTTGTAAAGAGTTCAATATTAGTCAGAGCTCGCTTCAGAAGTCAATTCAGAATAAATTGTTCAATCGTCTCGGGATAAAAGATAATGTGAAAGGATTCAGAAAAAAGGTAGAATTTTTAGAAGAGAGGGGATTTTTTAGGGTTACCTAATATTTACTTTTATGTTCTTCCCATTTCTTAAGAGCATTCTCGCTTTGCAGTTTCTTCCATTTTTTAAAAGCAGGATCATTTTCCAATTCTGTATCCTTGATTACATCGCGTAGATTGTAAAAGGCATCTTGTTGGTGATACTCATAACATTCTTCCCCTCCGACATTATTACAATCACATAATTTTTCAATACTATTCAATAGTGAAAAAAATTGAAGAGCAATTTGAGAATAATATTTGCTCATCAACTTGGTACTCTTGACTGATTTTAACAGAGCATTAAAAGCGTTATATTTGTATTCTGTACCTTCATTTTGTAATTTATCTAAAGCTTTCAAGAAATTAAGGAAATATTTTTCTATCCATCCCATTTCTCTTGTTCTTCCAAGAAGGTCCAAAAAACCACTATACTGGTTATACCCATGTAAAGTGTCTATATTATCAAGTAGAATTGGAATCTTAGCTTCAATTTGGGAATAATAGTTTTTAACTAATTTAGTATTTTTGAATAAATCGAGCAAATAGGAAAGAAGGGGATATCCATGATTATCAAATAAATAATCTGTTCTATTCAATTTTGCTAGGAATAACGGTTCAATTTGAGAATAATGCTTGTCTAATAGCAAATAATAATTTTTGTCATAAGCCTTTAATGTTGAAATCAGATCATAAAACCAGGAGTCCTGTTTCAAGAATTCAGAGAAATATTCTTCCAACCATCCTGTTTTCCTCGCTACTTCAAATAGTGTGTAAAAAGCACTAGACTTGTCGTTAACAGGCAGTTCTTCTAAATTTTCCAATAGAATGAGAAATTGTTCTCCAATTTGGGATTTAAATTTTTTAAATAGCTTTGTTTCAATGAAAAAATTAATCAATTTGGAAAATGAGTTATATTGGTATAGACCAGCAAATGTTTTGTAATACTCTAACAAGCTAGAAAAGTGTTCTTCAATCCAACCTATTTCGATTGCAATCCGAAATAGATAATTTAAAGCTTGAAATTTGTCTTTATCATGTAATTCATCCATATTTTTAAGTAATACGAGAAAGTGAGCCTTAATTTGGGAATTATAATTGTTAATTAACTCGGTTTCTTTGATTAAATTAATAAGTTTAGAATAAACACTATACTTGGCCACATCATCTAGTTTGACTACTGTTTCCATGATGGTAGCAAAAAATTCTTCCATTAATCCATTTTCGCTTAAAACTTTAATTAGGTCTGAAAAAACGTTAATCCTATCCCAATCGTTTAATCTTTCTAAATTTTCCAAGATAGAATGCAGATTTTCGCTTATCGTTCCTGTTCCCTTTACTAGATTAAGTATAGCTGAAAAGTTATTATCTTTAGACCAATCAGGAGGTAATTTAAATGTAAAATCCAACAAAGTAGGGATAAAATCTTTTTTTAAACCCGTTTCCTCTAAAATTTTAATTAAGTCAAAAAAAGTGTCAGTGTTTTTATGTATAATCTCCAAGAAGTTAAGAAAACACTCTTCAAGATAAGGATATAGTTTGCTCATTGACAAGGTACCTTTTATCGAATCGATCAAGTCAGAAAGCGCACGACTTTTTTCTTTGTTAGGTAAATTATCTACAATCTTCAAAAACTCATGGAAACGGCTTTCAATTTTTCCGTCTTTTTTTGCTACATTAAGTAACTCTGAAAACGAACGATAACGGGCATCATCAGGTAAATTATTTAAAGTCTTTAAGAAATCATGAAAATGTTTTTCTAGTAATCCCATTTCTTCTGCTACTCTAAGTAGTTCTAAAAAAGGATAATAAGGTAGGCGTCTACCTTTAATTTTACTTAGAATATCTAAAAAAGCAGAAAAATATTTTCTCATTAATTCAGTATCTCGGATTGTGGCAATCAAACTGGAATAAGCATCTGACATGTGATAATTATCGCAATCATAATCGTCGCAAGCGCATAATTTATCAATACCATTCAATAGAGTAAAAATTAGAGTTTCATTTTGAGAAATAAAATTTTCAAATAACTCAGTTTCTCTGATTGAATTGCTTAAAGAATAAATAGCAATATACTTCTCTTTGTCAGGTAATCTATCGATAGACCCAGCCAAACTATGAAAATATGTCTCAATTTGAGAAAAGTATGTTGTCATTATTTCAGTGTTTTTAATTGAAGTGATTAATTGGTTAAATGCACGATACTTGTCTTTGCCAAACCTTTCGTTAACTATCTCCAGGATAAAAAGGAATTTCTTTTCCAATAATTTTGTTCTCTTGAGTTCCCTAAGCATACTGTTAAAATAGTCATATTTAATTTTAGTTGAGAGATTATCTATAATCTCCAAGAATAGATGGAAATTATTTTCCAATAATTTAGTTCCCTTAAGTTTTTCTAATAAACCCTTAAATAAGTCATATTTTATCTCACCAAAGAGTTTATCAATATTCTGTATGAATGCATAGAGATATTCATCTTTCCATCCCAATTCTTTTGCCATATCTAGAAGGGTAGGAACTACCCTATCCTCATCCTCGTATTGATTTATTGATTCTAAAATAGTCAAGAAAATGGTTTCACTTTGAGAATAATATTTATTTCGAGCTGCATAGAATATTTCCGAAAACGCACGAAAACGGGAAGAAATAGATATTTTTTGAATAAGTTCTAAGAAATCATAAAGATATTCTTCTACCCATCCTTTTTGGTCTGCTACTTCAAGCAATGCAGAAAATTCAAGATTTGACGATAGATTTAGATTCTCCAAGAGTACAGAGAAATGTTTATCAATCCATCCTATTTCCTCTGCTATTTTAAGGAGATTAAAAAAAGACTCTTCTTCTTCTTCGGTTTCATAAAATATAAATTCATTTTTAGACTCTACGATAGCCAAGAATACGGTTTCAATTTGAGAATATTTTTCATTTAATAACTTAGTACCTTTTATAGCATAAATCAAACTACAAATAGCCTCAAGTTTGTAGGGAATAGAAAATATCTCTATAACATCCAAGAAGGAATTGAAATATCTTTCTATCCATCCTTTTTCCTTAGCCGCTTCAAGTAGATCAGAAAACTCACTGTATTTCTTAAAACTGATAAAGGTAGAAAGAGATGTAGTAGCTAAACAATCTAAGAAGGAAGAAAAATATTTTTCTATCCAAGATGTGTCTATTGCTATTTTTAATAAGTTAGAAAATGCATCATGGTTGAGAGATCCAGCTAATTTATCCAGAGACTCCAAGATAATCAGAAATTCTGCTTCAATTTGAGATAAATGTTTACTCATTAAATCGGTATTTTTAATTGCATCAACCAAATGAACAAATGCTTTACTCTTTTGATAACTAGGCAAAATATCGATAACCTCCAAGAACGTAGAAAAATATTTTTCTATCCACTCTGTTTCTATTGCTATTTTTAATAAGTTAGAAAACACTTCAAGATTGATAGATTCATCTACTTTATCTATAGATTCTAAAATAATCAGAAATTTCGCTTCAATCTGAGATAAAGTTTTGCTTGTTACCACGGTATTTCTAATTGTATCGACTAAGTGAACAAATGCTTTAGGTTTTGCACTAACTGTAAGGTTTTCTATTGCAGTTAAAATAATTGGAATGTTCTGTTCTATCAGAACTCCCCGTTCTTCATTATTCAAGATCTTTAATAATCCTGTAGTCAATATGAACACAATTACATTAGGATATTCACTCTCGAAACGTTTTGCAATCTCATCTGCGAACACTTTTTTAGCAAGGGGATCTCCAACTTCAGAAAGTTTCTTCAGTAAAGAAAATGCAATACTCCTATGGAGTAATCGTGTATCGTAATCGTTTTCATACCATGCTTGTAGGTTTGAACAGTGCCCCCAAAATTCCGTTTCTGGGTCAATTTCGTATTTAACTCCTTCTTGACCTCGATCTTTCCAACCTAAAATGTCAGCAACCTCGTCTATAGAATCAATTTCGTCGAATCTCGCGGTCTCCTCTATTGGAATATCTAACATTAAAAACTTGCACTGATTAAAACGTTTGCCATTGATGTATATATTGGTCTTACCACCTTCTAATCTCAAAGAGAGAAAGTCGTTGACTATAAACTCGTCCATGGTGCGGCGTATAAATTTGTCTTTTATTCTATTTTTATAATAATCAACTTAATATAAATATATAATTATGGTGAAAATTCCTCAAATTTTCCTTTTATATATATCGAAATTATATCTTTGTAAAGAACAAACACTATTAGGGTTTATTACAATGTTCGAAGAGATCGTATTTATGGTTTTATTTGCACTGGCGTCAGTTGTCCTGTCCTATGTTCTATTGAAGTGGGCACCTAACCCAATTGATAAATTTTTTCAAGTCCTAGCTGTAGTAGGGATCCTAATCCACGAACTCTCCCACGCCTTAATGTGCGTTCTCACAAACACTCGCATAAGGAGCATTAAGATTGTAAAGCGCGCTGATGCAGATGCCAATTTCGGCTTAAAATACGGTGGAAGAGTCGATTTAACGGACTACGTGAAGTTGACATTTCTACAAGCGGTGTTAATTGGATTAGCCCCACTATACATCTCCTTCTGGCTCTTTTTTATGTTATGGGAACACTTGCTCAATCCCTGTCTGGATGTCGTTATCTTTTACATTTACATCTTTATAATGATATCGCTTGTTTTAAGCGCAGCACCCTCGTTTGCGGACTTAGTATCCATTGTTGGAACGATACATTTCGATTGGAGATACTCTCTTTATCAAATAACTTTATTACTATTATCGGTGGCTATCGTCTGGTTAGTTATCACTTCATATCAAATTCAAGTATTTCACGAAATTGTAACTTACATAGCAATTCTCGTCGCTTACTATGGTTTTAAAGCCGCTACTATGGGAGTAAAAACTGTTTATCTCCATCATCTGAGAAGAAAACAAGGTTTTATTACAAAAAAAACAAAAACAAAATTTCTGACTCGAAGGCGGGTTACACCCATAAAAACAAGAGAAGAAGCTCAATGGTGACTCAATGGAACTTATAGGATATCGATCAAAAATCAGTATAACTCAAGCTTTACCATGTGAACAAGAAGAATTAATGAGATTTCATGATAATGAAGTAAAGCAAATAATGGATGTATCATGGTTATATGACCCTTTTGGAGAAAATTTAACTTATGGTGTAGAATTCAAGTTAGGAAGTAGTTTTTGTTGGGATTTTTTTCTTTTTAGTGAAGATTATGAATTAGCCAATGAATTTGGAGTCGCTTTGTTATATAATTTACAGGAGAAGTATAGGGGATTGGATGGACGTGTGAGTGTCGATCCAATTTACTTGGGGTTTTTAGATATCAACAGAAAAATTTTCGAGCTTATCTTACCCTCTAATCCTCCGATACGTATACACTTGCTTAGAAAAATAATCAATTATTACAAAACACCACAGAGGAAATTAGATGCACATCTATTTATATTATGGAAAAAGGACAATTTACACATAAATCCGGATCCACTGAAGTATATGATTAGGATATTTATAAGCTTAAATGCAAATCCTAAATTCTCTATGGATGCTAGACAACAAAGAATAAACGAAAGAGCGGTCTTAAGATACTTCATTTCTGATATTTCTATACCACCGTATCAGAAGGCAACCTTCCAAGAACGGTCTCCCGTTTTTTGGAGGAAAATTCTAACTTCGGATGTGTTCCCCGAAAAACCAACATATGGACACCTACCAATCGAAATGATGCCTAACTTTATTAATCCCAACATGATTGATTTCGAGATCCCCCAAGGAATGGATCTAAAAAAACCACCCATTTTGGAAAACCGGAACACTTTTAATTTAGAGCTTTCTAAAAACGATCCTAATTTTCTGTATATCGGAGATAAGATGAACAAAGGTGTTTTAAGCACTGAGATAGGTTTGATTGGATTGGATAGTCTTGTAACTCATTTAGACATTTTTGGGTTGCAAGGAACCGGGAAATCAACATTGATTAAATTAATTCTACATCAGATAATATCAAAACGACCAGATGTGGGTATATTAATCATTAACTTCGCAACATCATTCCTTGAGGATGATTATCCGATGGCTGAAGTTTTTAAGTTTCCTTCTGAAAAATTGAGAATACCCTATATTACTCCTTCTGAAAGAACTATGATTTCAATCAAAACAACGAGTAATGTCTTTGCTTCCTGTTTAGGATTAAAACATATTGGACCAACTATATTTTCTGAGACACTTAGAATCTGTTATAATAAATTTCACAAATTTCCAGACAATCTTAAGGAATTTTTTGATTGCGTTGATGAGAATATGAAAGCAAAAACGTGGGAACCGGAATATAAACAACATGTTCGAGCTACTTTTAAAAGACGGATTAACGAACTGTTTTATCGGGAAGATTTAATGAATACGCTCAATCTCCTTGATGGAGAATGGAAGAATATTCCAAATTGGTTTAATAAATGGATGGAAGGAGAGACCGTATTGCTTGATTTTACCAAATGCACGGAGGAAGAACAACACTTAATAGGAATGATGATTTTACACATGATTGATGTTTTAATCCCCATCGATCGTGAAAAATCCAATATGCTGAAATATATCCTAGTTTTAGATGAGGCACACCGATTGTTAGGAGAACCAGGTGATAAACACCCTGAATCTCCGGAATTCATAATGAAAAATAAAACCAACTCTTCTTTTAGCAGGTTCGCTAATGAAAGTAGAAAAAAAGGTTTAGGAATCATTAAGGCGGATCAAAAACCGCATTCATTACTTCCTTCGGCCGTCGATTCTGCAAGACAGAAGATCTTGTTCAAATTAGGATATCCAAGCCCCCAAATATTCACTGGTTCTATGAACGAGAGAGAAATGCTCCTAAATTTACCAGGCAGATACGCGTTAATTATGACGAATACTGAACGCTATTTGATGAAAACGGCGGAAGATTACAACTCTTAAATCATCAGGTTTTGAGATGTAAATGGAATTTGAGAGAGAGAATACGGATGAGGAATTTAAATCAGAAGAGAAAAAGAGTGATGAAGACGAAATTAGTGATGATGAACAAGAATCAGACAGCGATGATAATGAAGAACAAAGTAGTGATGATGAACTAGAAACAGGTGGCGATGACAAGTGGAGTGATATCGATTGGAGCGAAGTGAATAGTGATGAAGAGCAAGAATCTATTTGGAATGAGATCGATTGGAAAGAATCTGAACAAACTGATCTTGATGTTAGTGACGCAACTGAAGGAAATGAAGAGCGGGATGAGTTCGAGCATAACGACCCTGAGGAAGAATCTGAGCAAGAATCTGACCAAAACGATTTGGAAGGTGATGTTGAGCAATATGATCCCTACGAGCGTGGAGATAATTATGGACAAGAAGGATACTCCGGAGAATTCGAAAATCAATATGCTCAAACTATGAACACTATTTTAATCACGGAAAACCAAATGATTGCCTATCTTAGGGAATACGCTCAAGCACAGTTAGAAAAGGAACGGGAAAACCAAGGAGAAGAAAATAAAGCAGACATTCTGGAAAATGAGCCTTCTGAATTGGAACAATTTTTAGAACAAGAGAAAGAAAGAATTCAACTCGAACAACAACAAGCTGAATTAAATAAAACTGGTAGTGAGGAACAAGACTCAGAACCTATAGCCGCTGAAAATGATTTAGAACAAGAGAATCGGGATGACTTGATTGATCCCGACCATGAGCCAGCATTAAACGAAGAAACAATAGAACAAGAACAATTTAAAGAGGTTAATCCACAAATTTACTCTACTGAGGATAATTTTCCCAGTAGCGAAGAAGATGTAAATCATCAAAAGACTACAAAAGAATTTACAGAGTTCGATCTCGAACGCACTAAAATTGACGAAGAACTTAATGAAGAAAATCTGGATATTCGAGAGGTGAAGCACGAAGAAGAACAAGTAGGGAACGATCTAGAAGAAATGGAGATAGAGGCATATCCAGAAGAGGAAATTGAAAGGATTCAGGAACAGGATAGCAACGAGATTGAAACCGTGTTCGTTTATCAAGAAGAACTTGAATTAGAAGATTTAAATGAAGAATTAGAAATTAATGAATTTAAACGTAGGGAAATAGATGACCCTCAACAAGAATTAGAAGAGACTCTCGAGCAGATAACAGAAATCGAGCAAGATGCTCCCAACGAAACGGAATCTAACGAACATACCATCGAACAAGAAAAAGAAAAAGAATGGCTAGAATATCTCTCAAACTGGGTAAAAGAAGATGCAGGAGAAAGACTACACCCCCAAATGAAGGAGGATCTAACAGAAATCGTGGATGATTATAACGAACTCGACGAACTAACAGCAAGGTTCCAAGAATTATACAAAAAAGAACAAACTGAGCTACTCTCTCAAGAAGAAAAAGTAGAACTAAAAGGACTAATTAAAACTCTTTACGAAAAAAATCCAGAACACATAATATTATTCACCAATATAAGAGCAATTAAACGCTATTTATCGCACCAAAGATTGGAAAAATCGCAACTGAAGCAATTACTCAACCATTTCCTTACCCAATTCCCTCCAAAAAAGCAATTAAATCGAATTTTGAAAGCAAGCAAGAACCAATTAACTCTTAGAATTCTAAATTTTACGCCAAGAGATTTAGTTAAAATAATTGAACAACTTGGAAGTAAATTCAAGAAGATTATATTTGACGTTCAAGATAAAACCTACTTGCAGAAAAAGAACAAGCATACGATTTCTTCAAAATATTCTGATGGAGATATAGAATTTTGGATCGAATTATTTAAACTAAAGTATTATGGCGGATCGTGGCCAAAGGTTTTTAATTTTATTCGGGATTTCAATAAACACTTAAATCGAAAAATTGGTATTCCGAATCAATTTAATGATATGACATATTTTGTGAAAAAATATTTTAAGCAGAATAGCTTGATTTATGAAGAATTTAAAGTAAAACATGGAAATCGTAAGAGCACGCAAACAGCCACCGATGAGGATGTTATTAAATGGATAAAAATTTATCAGGATCGAGAAGTAGGAGGATCCATCTCTGCTATTAGAAAAAATTTAGAAAATCATCAAGGCTATACTTATGGAGAGACGACAATTCGGCGTCATATAAAAAAGTTCTTCCAGAATAATAAATATGCTAAATATTTTGGTGCGGATTTATCTTATGAAGGATGGATGAAAATGTATAAAAGAAAATATTTTCGAGAAGATTTACCACTTGATCCGAAAATCCAATCGCATGAATATATCTTGTTGTTCAAAACAAAAACTAATCAATATCAATGTGTTTTCATTAAAGATCTCGAAAATCCAGAATTTTTAAAAAACATGGAGGAGTTTCAAATTCTTGGGATTTCAAACAAACTACAACCAGAAAAAGTGAATATTCGTCGATTTATGAAAACAAAACCTCAGGAATCCTTAGAAATTATTTGTAACCATGGATCAGTAATAATTACTCCAGACCAGTTTCTTTTCACTATAGACAATGACTGTAACATAATTGAAATTAAAGGAAGTGAGCTAAAGATTGGAATGCCAATCTTAATGCCAAGAATTTTAAAAATCAACCCAAATAACGAACCCTTAGATTTAATAAATTGTGGGATGATGATTTCTAAAAACAATGTTCAATACATCGAACAATTCGATAAGAAAGCGTATCGCTTCGTTAAAAAAAATGCAAAGTTAGGAGCGATATTAGGTCAATATGAAGCTGAAGGAACTTTTCCATCCAAATATCAACCCGCGACAGTAATTTCTGTTAGCACGGATTATGAATATATTCAAAAGCTTCAAAAAATAGTTAAAGAAGTATTTGGGCTAGAGTTTCAAATAATAGCAAGAAGAGTTAAAGAGTGTAAAAATTGTGGGTCCAAAACAATTGAAAATGGTAATCAAAATATATGTCCTAAATGTGAAAACGGTATTTATAATGAATGTTATGAATTAAGGACAAAAACTAAGCTAGCTAAATCAATATTTACTCAGGGTTTAGGTTTAAAGCATGCATACTCATATTTGAAAGAACTACCATCGTTTTTGTATAATTCAACGCCAGATTGTGAGAAAGGTTTTATTTCAAGCTATTTTAAAGGTGATGGATCAGAAAGAGATTACCGAACTAAGGGAGGTACTTTTGATCTTAATTTTGAGACTACTTCAAGAAGATTAGTGTTTGGTTTAAATCTGCTTATGAAAAAATTGGGAGTTATCATGAGCGTTAGTGTACATGATCCACCTTCTACTAGGCCAAACTCAAAGAAACTTTATTCAATGGTAATTCGAGGTTCTTCTAATTTTGAGAAATTAAAACATATCTTTGACAACTTACCCGAAATCGATTATACAACCAGCGATATTAAAACTGCTGCAAATACACACGCTCTTATAAGAAAATTAAATTTAGAGCTTCAAAAAACTCACGGTATTTCACTGAGAGATTTAAGTAATAAAGGAATTGTCCCTGAAAACGCAACGCACATAGCAACTCAAATAAAAAGAAAAACAAACCTATCAGAAGTTCTCTTACTAAAAACTCTTGACGGGTTAAAAAATGAAAATATAACAACATCACTAATTAAAAAATTGGAGAGAGTTTTTCGAAATAATACCTTTACTAAAATAAAAAAAATTAACTCTTCTAAAACGACTAATGAAACATATAAAATATTTTTAGATAGAATTGGATATTGCTCCGGAACCGCTTTTGTTTATGTGAAATCTGAAGAAAATACAAAAGAAGAATGAATTATTTTATGATTAAAGCTGGTTTTCCGGGTAGCGCTTGAATTGCTTTTGTTTCGTTGGAATTTTTTTCAAGTAATACCGTGACCTTACAATCGTATCGTCTCTCAATAATCGAGGTAATGTCCTCAAAGAATTGAAATTCTTCGCCTGCTAAAAGGGTTACTTTTGAAAATTTTCCTATGTTGTTCAACACTTTTTTTATCGTTTGAACCACGAATTTACTATGAATTTTGTATTCTTCGTGCTTCATCAGTTCTTTTGTGATGACCCCTTGGTTTGTAGATTTCTCGATTAACTCTAACAGTTGTGCGTAGAACTTAAATTTCCACTCGTCAGCTACAATGATTGTAATTTCGTTCAGTTTACCAATTTTGGTTGCTTGTCTTATGCTATCAATATCATCTATTATCTTATTCATGAGTTTCCATTTAAATTCGTTTTCTTGAGTCAAAATATCAGCATCGTATGAAGGCCAGGGTGATAAAGTAACATATCCTGCTTTTCCCTTTAGCTCCCACAATTCTTCTGTGACATGTGGAGCGATTGGATGAAATAGCAATAGTAATTTTTCGACACACTCGTTAAAAACTTCCTTTTGTCCGCTATTTTCTTTATATTTTCTAAGCTCTGAAGTAAATTGGATTATATGATTAATTGCGTCTCGTAAGGCAATGTTCTCATAATATTCTGAAACAAGTTTAATAGTTTTATGCAAATTAAAAAGAATTAACTGATCACTTAAAGTATGTTCCTCCCTTTCAATTTGAATTGGTTCTGTTAGGAGGTAAAAAAAGTTTCTAATAAATTTAAAAGCAAAACCAATGCCCTCGTCAGACCATTCCAAACCGGATTGAGGACTCGCGCCAAAAAGAATAAAAAATCGAGCTGCGTCTGCTCCGTATTTGTTCATCATCCCAATTGGATCTATCGTATTGCCGTAACTCTTACTCATCTTAACGCTTTTTAAAATATATTTAGTTCCACATCTTTTACAGCTTTCACTCGTCATGTCAGCTTTCATAGCAAAAGCTTCACATGTAGAACAGTAAGGATGTGATTTATTAACCATACCTTGGGTCAGTAGTCGCTGGAAGGGCTCGTTAAACGATTGAAGTCCAAGATCACGAGCGACTCGGGTAAAGAAACGTGCGTACATTAAATGGAGAATCGAATGTTCGATCCCACCCACATACTGGTCAACATTCATCCAGTAATCGGCAATTTCCTTCTTGTATGGTAAGTTTTCCTCATTTGGGTCACAATATCGGAAGAAATACCAAGAACTATCTACGAAAGTATCCATGGTATCGGTTTCCCGTCTTGCTTGATTCCCACATTTTGGGCACGAGGTTTTAACAAAAGATTCACTCGTTTTCAAAGGATTTCCTTTTCCCGTGAATTTTACATCTTTAGGTAATTCTACAGGTAGGTTTTCATAAGGAACGGGCACAATTTCACAGCTATCGCAGTATATAATTGGTATTGGGCACCCCCAATAGCGTTGTCGGGATATGAGCCAATCTCTTAGTTTGTAATTCACAGTTTCCTGTCCCAAATCGATTGACGCAAGTTTTTCAGAAATAGCTTTTATCGCGGATCGGTTTTCCATACCATCAAATTCATCAGAGTTTACTAAAGTTCCGTCCTCTTCGTAGGCTCTGGTCATTTTTTCCGCATTTAGTTCGTATTCAAACGGTTGAATAACTACTTTTATTGGGATATCGTATTTCTTAGCAAATTCAAAATCCCGTTGATCGTGTCCAGGCACAGCCATTACAGCCCCCGCACCATATTCGTAAATAACAAAATTGCCAATATATATAGGTATCTCTTCTTTGGTTAGCGGGTTAATGGCGTGTTTTCCAATGAATATCCCTTTCTTCTCAACATCGATATCAGTTCTCTGAAATTTATTTTGTTTAGTTGTTTCTGCGTAAAGGTTTTGAAAATCGGATTCATAATTGGTCCCTTCTACCCATTTTTTAACCCAAGGATGCTCGGGGGCAAATACCATAAATGTGACGCCGTACAATGTATCTGGTCGAGTGGTAAATATATCGATGGTTCTTTCTTCACCTACAATTGGGAATTTTATTATCGTTCCTTCTGATCTTCCAATCCAATTTCGTTGCATTGTTTTGACTTTTTCAGGCCAGTCAACCGTATTCAAACCGTCCAAAAGTTCTTCGGCATAATCCCGGATTTTTAAAAACCATTGAGTCAGAAATTTTTGATCGACCTCCGAACTGCATCGCCAACATTTGCCACTTAGAACCTGTTCGTTAGCTAGCACAGTTACGCATTTTGGGCACCAATTCACGTAACTTTCCTGTCTGTAAGCCAAACCTTTTTCGTACATTTTTAGGAAAAACCATTGGTCCCACTTGTAATAATTAGGGTCATGAGAATAGATCATACGGGTCCAATCATACGAAAGACCGATTCGTTTCTGTTGTTTTTGAATTGATGCCATATTAGAGTTTGTCCACTCCTCAGGATCCTCTCCGTGGTCAATCGCTGCGTTTTCTGCGGGTAGACCGTAGCTATCGTAACCCATTGGGTATAGGACATTAAAACCTTTCATTCGTTTGAATCGAGCAAAAGAGTCGCCAATTGAATAATTACGAAGGTGACCCATATGGAGGTCTGAACTTGGGTAGGGATACATTTCAAGCACATAATATTTCTCTTTTGAGTTGTCATCTCTCACTTCGAAAATTTTATCCTTTTCCCACCTTTCTTGCCATTTTTTCTCAATTATTTGGTGGTTATATTCTGTCATGTTATTTAGTGCTATGTAATTTATTTGCTAAATATAGAATACATTAAATTTTTTACTAATTACATAGAACTAAATTCAAGCAAATTATTTGCAATTATTAGTGTATTTTAAAAAGGTGAAATTTGATCTCTTGTTGAATAGTTATTTCGTTAACGAAATAATTTGGTGCCAATAAGCCATTCCAATAAGGAATGTTAAATGAAATTTTTGTATCACAATATAATTTCATGAAAAAAAAAAACATAGGTGATCAGCCACCCGCTTGGAAGGCGGGCGCTTCTCACAGGAAAAACGAAGTGTTAGTCACGCTAGCTACATAATACACTTCTAATATCCTATTTTAATGTATGTTTATAAATCCAACTAATTCAAAAGCTAATGTATTTTTATAATAGTTCTATACTTATCTTGACAAAATCGATTTTCAATCGAGATTTGAAGTTATGTTGAATAAGAAAAGGTATAAAATACAATTTTCAGTCCCGAGTAGAGATATCTAGAAATTTTCAGAAATGTTTAATTTTCTAACAACTTAGCGATTGTTTCAAGAAAAATTTCGCCTGACTTCTGTAATTTGACATGTTTCTTCCGATTCTTTGGATGGTTTTCGATAAGACTTTGCCTTTCTAATTCCGTGAGATGATAATTTAATTTAATTTTATTGCTTTTTATTTGAACCTCTCTATTTAGCTCTAAAAGATTTTCTATTGTGAAACCATCAGGATATTTATTTTTGTTGTCATTCATAATTCCCATTAAATTTATTTCATAATCGGGATATTTTGATATTTTATAGTAAGGGATTTCGATTATTCTGAAAGTTCCAGAGGTCCAACCGTGTTCTATGTATCTTTCAATCATCTTTTCTGTTTCAGTTAGATAATCCATATCGACATCTTCGCTATTTCTAAGTTTAGAAACTAAATCTTGAAATTTCGCGCTAAATTCAACCATTAGATATTCGGCCGGTTTCACATAAAAAAGTAATACATTTCCACTATACTTTCCTGCGAGATAAAAAGATGAAAAAGAGAAGATCTTTGATGACGTTGAAATATTGATATAAAAAACACAATCTTCTGATTCTTGTAATTCTTTAGTGAAGATCTCCATTAGAAGATCAGTGCATTTTGATAGATTAGTTACATCAGTCTCTAATATTTCATATTTCCACAATCCCCTAATCTTTTCAACAAAGAGTTCCATAAATCTTTTGGATTCGACATCCACTTTATCTATCAGAATTTCTTCTTCCTTTCTACTGTATATCACATAGATGATATCGGGGTTATACTTGGAAATCCCAAAAATAGCTCGATCTAACTCTAGACCGATAGGTATTATCATAACTTTTCTTTCTTCGTTGATCATTTCTGCAAACCTCCTTTTTTTGTCGTGCGAGTATTTATATAATCTAGACGAATATATATAAATATGGATCATTTTTTTTCGATCTATAAATATGAAAAAATGATCTTTTTTATAAATAATAAAATAATACGGAGGTATTAGGGTTGACAAAATCTTATTCAAATACAAAAAAGGGTCGTAGTGAAATACCAAAAACAGCAGGAGCATATAATCTTAAAAATCGTCAAGGAAAGACAGTCTATACTGGAATGACTAAAAACTTGAACCAACGGATTAAGCAACATCATTATGATAAAACCAAACATTTCACATCTGCGTCGGTTTCACCTACAAAAACCAAAGCTAAAGCTAAACAGGTGGAAAAAAATAGATTATCTAATAATAAACCAAAATATAATAAAGAAAATAAGTGAGGGATTGAAGAATTATGTCAGTAGATATTATCTTTAAGTTTAAAAATAGTATATGGATTTTTTTAATTGCGGGATTATTATTATTATCCGTTGTCGCAATCTTAAATCCTAATCAGAGTCAGCAGATTTATTCTACTATTACTCTTATTGGTGTACTATTTATAGGAATGTTTTTCCTTTTAGTTTTATTTAAATTTTATCAAGAAAGGTAATCTACATCCAAGGTCTGAAGTCTTGCCATTTTTTTTTCGATTTTTTTAAAAGTTTAAAGGAAATACATCATTAAAATTCATGAGAATCCAAATTATATAACAATGGTAAGGATAAATTATGTACTTTGCATTTATTGATGAATCAGGAACTCCGAACCTTGAGGATAAGGAGAGTAAATTCTATGTACTTGCTGCAGTTATAATGAAAGATCTAGGGCTAAATTTTCTTCATAGTGCAAGTGAAACTTTAAAACAAGATATATGGAGTATTGTCAGAAGTAAAAGTGATCTTAAAAAATATCCACCTAAATTTGAGATTCACATGGATGACATCAATGGGAGAAGAAAGCTCTATCAGAATTTAAAGGATGATGTAGAGAAATGGTTCAAAGTTGTATCAAAAGTCTATGATTTTATAACGCGCTTATATATCAAGATCATTTGCACTGTTATTGTTAAAGAAGATTTTAAGAATTCAGGGAGAGAAAATGTTGAAAAATGGGCGTTTGAGCTATTAGTTGAAAAAATTAACCGCTATATTGAATTTGATAGTACTAATAAAGAAGATCGAGGTTTATTAGTAATGGATTCTGTGAACATCAAAACTGATGTTGAGAAACGAGAGCAAATCATTGAATTCATGGAAACCGGTACTGGGCACGGATGGGATGAATATCCTGAACGGATAATTAATTTTCCTTTTATTGTTGATTCAGAAGTGTATAATGGACTTCAGTTAGTTGATGCCGTAGTTTATCTTGTTCGCTGGTATTTACGTAAAGTGTATAAAATTAATCCCAAAGCATTTTTTCACGATTATTCAGAGGATTTAATGAAAACAATTGCCCCTAAATTTCATGGATACCCCAATATTACTACCGATACGATTAAATTTTTCCCAACTGATATTGGGAAAATCCCATCGGAATTTTGGAATGTATTTAAGAAAAATTGATCGAATTAAAACAAAATGTCAGACTGGTTATCTGTTTTTGATATATGGGAAAAATTTTCCCCATTTTTACGTCGTTCTCTAGTTTCCAGGAAAGGCTTATTTAATTGGGCTGAGGAACTAGGCTATGTGATGCATAAAGGTGAAATTACGAAATGTTATTATTTATTAGATTATCTGGAAGAAAATAATCTATTTCAACCAATTTATATTACTGACGCAGACTCAGATTATGCACAGGAACTAGATAGAAGAGGAAGGTTCAGTTTTTTTCCAAATGAACCAAAAGAAAAAGATTTTATTAAATTTTACCATCCTTTTCAGTTCTTTCAATTCATACTGTATTGGGATAGTTTTAAGAAGTATTATAATAAAGATAGCAAGTTTTATTACTATTCACAAAAGAAATATATCAAAAATGGAGTAGAAATAAAAAAGAGAGACAAATTTCTTAGAAAAATCGAGAATGAAGAAAAAAAATGGATTAAAAGTAGTATTAAAAAAAGATTCGATATCTACAATAAAAATGTCAAGAACTCTAAAGACAGGACTTTTAGGGAAAAATTCCAACAGATAAGAAAAAATAACCGCGATTTGAAGCAAGCAATTAAGAATAAAAAAGTATATGATAATTTTTTTCGACATTTAACTGGTTCACATTGGTTGTCTTTTGATTTTCTTAAAGTATGGATAAAATTGGATTCGTTGATGTTATTTCGGGATAGGATAATTACTCCGGGAACTGTAAAAGTTGAACCCATTTTAAATACAGAATCTAGATACGATAAAGGTGAAAAAGAATTAGTATTAAAGAATTACTATAGCTGGAGAGACTCTTTGATGGAAAAAAAGAATAAATTTTTATCAGAAGAAGAGAAAAAAACTCTTAAAACTATGTATAATGAAATATATCGGTTCTATATCCACTCCTCGAAAAATAAGATTGACGGCCTCGAAAAATGGGGTGATTTACTTGAGATGATACAAGATAATAAATTAGATGAGCTTTATGGTAATTTGAACATCTCTATTAATATGATTCTATTGCTCAAGTCTTTTACCAGAATAGCTTGGGAACTATTCGGGATTAACCTCTTACCTTGGCCCAAAAATAAAGAAAAAGAACAACCCTATTTGTATTTTAAGGACGACTCCGAGGTGATTGATTTTAGAAAATCAGTTCTAGCTGATTTTGGTTTATTTGCATCTACTCCCTTTATTTTGTATACGGAAGGTGGAACTGAAAAAACGCTGATGAAATATTATTTTGAAAAAAAATGGTTATTATTTCCAATCTCTGTTGAAAATATAGGAGGTATTGATAAAACAAAACAAGCACTAACAGTTAACAGGCCATTAAAAGATCGAATTTATTTCTTTTTCCTAGACTATGAAAATCCGCAAAAATATAATGAGAAAAAAGAAGAAATTGGAAATCATGGAGCATTTTTCTTTCCTGATTTTGTAACTGAGAATTTTGAACCCGAAGCAATTCTTGATTTGTACGATAAGTGGATAAATAATCTTGGTACTTCTTTGAAAGAAAATCAGAGAAAAACATTATTATCTGATTTAAAAAATTCTAAAAACGAATCCAATAGACTCCTAGCATCAGAAGATAAAACTTTAGATATCAAAGGGTATGAAAAAATTCTAATGGATTTCTCACAAAAAAATTTTAAAGATAATCTCATGGAAACTTATCCTGAGATTGTGTTTGGAGGAGATCACCCTTACCTAAATAAAGAGAAATTTAAACAAACTTTTAAAAAAGTTTTCTCCGAAGAATATTTGATTTTACCTATTAAAGAAAAGTTAGGGAAAGATCCTGAAAGAAAGAATGAAAAATTCGCATTTGAAATGAAAATGAAACCATTTTATGATGCAATTGATCAATATCGTCTAAGAAATAAAATAATCCAATATGATCTAAAGATTTAAGATGAGTTTTGATTTTCAAATTCCATTCTTGGAAATATAACCAATAAATTTTTTTTGAATTAAGGTATATTCTTATCAAAAAGGTATTCCTCACCATAATTTTTGGCCTAATAATGGCGATAAATAAGATTAGAGTGTCGATCGGAAGCGCTTCAGTGCTTGGGTTATATGAAAGTAAGAGATTTAAGGATGTTCCTACGACATGTTATATAATGACATATAAAGAGGGTCATTGTATGGCAAACTGCGGTTTTTGTCCTCAAGCTAGAGAATCAGAGAGCTCAATTGAACTACTTTCAAGAGTAAGTTGGCCAATTTTTTCCTTTAAGGAATTTTTAACTAAACTGAATTATTTACCACCTACTAAAAGGTTTCAGAGAATTTGCATCCAAACTCTAAATTATTACCAAAATTTTCAAGATCTTATTGAGATTATTTCTCAGATTAAAAAGAACTGTGAAATACCTATATCGGTTGCGATACCACCAATGTCAAAAGAAAAATTAAAACATTTAAAACTTATTGGTGTTGAAAGGATAGGTATAGCTCTTGATGCTGCTACACCTGAGATTTTTGAAAATGTTAAAGGAAAAGAAGCTAAAAGCCCTTATAATTGGGAAAGTCATCTTCAAAATCTTAAAGATGCATTAGAGTTTTTTTCGGAAGGTTTTGTTACAACACATTTAATAGTAGGATTAGGAGAAACTTCTAAAGAAATCTTGAAGCTGATTAGTGATCTCCACGATCTAAAAATAAAGGTAAGTTTATTTGCATTTATGCCAATAAAAGGAACAAAACTTGAAAGCTTGCAACAACCTGAGCTATTAAATTTTAGAAAAATACAATTAGGACGGTATCTTCTAATAAACGATCTTAACAATCTTAACACCTTTACATTTAATAATTTTGGTGATATTATTATGTTCAATCTAAATAAAATAGATTTGTGGAATATTATAAATAATTCAAACGCATTTTTGACTTCAGGATGCTCTGGTTGCAATCGTCCGTATTATACATCAAGACCGTCAGGTCCAATTTACAATTACCCCAGAAATCTCTCTGTAAATGAGAAAGAAGAGATATATGAGAGTTTAATTAACTATGTTCATAAAAATTAATGTCAGAAGATAATAAGGAGTGGAGATTTCTTCCTTTAGAAACTAGGAATGGATATTGGAATATGGCTCTAGACGAAGCTATATTAGATGCGGTAATTAACCATGAGTCTCCTAATACTCTCAGATTTTTTAAATGGAACCCATCGACGATATCGATTGGGAGAAACCAAAGTCTTATTAACGAAGTAGATGTCAATTTTGCAAAAGAAAGGAATTTTAATATTGTTCGGAGAATTACAGGCGGAGGGTCAGTGTTTCATGATAAAACTCGCGAAATCACATATTCTATTGTGTGTCCTACTAGATTCCTAGAAAAACTCAATGCAAAGAATGTGATTGAGCAATTCGAAAAAATTGAAGAGGGAATTGTTTTAGCTTTAACACATTATGGATTAAAAACAGAAAAAGGAGTAATTCATTGTCCCGCAATCTTTTTGGATGGAAAAAAATTTTCTGGAAATGCACAAGTCAGAAAAAAAGGTTATCTCTTACAACACGGAACAATTTTGCTAGAACTCGATCCGGAACTTATGTATTCAGTTTTAAAAGCTCCTCATAATGTAAGCAAAACGAAGATGGTAAAATCTGTTTATGCAAAATGTATTGGTATAAGAGATAAGTTAGAATTTTATGAAGAAAGCAGTTTTCTATCTTCTCTCAAATCTGGCTTTGAATCAACTTTAAGAATTAAATTAAAAGACGGGACTTTTTCTGAATATGAATTAAGAATGGCTAAAAATCTTGTTTCAACGAAATATTCCAATAAGGACTGGTTAGAGAAATATGAGTAAAAACAAAATACTATTAAAAAAGTTCAAAACAGGTACTCAATCATGGTCAGATTATAATGAGATTTTAGGTCTTGATTTAAAAGATTTAAAGCCTTTTTTAACGCTTGCTAATAATCTAAAAAAGAAAAATTTTGGAAATTTGTTAAAAATTTACATCCCCAATAAAAGGTTTCCGGCAATAAGCATTACGGGAAGTGAATGCTCATTACATTGTGAACATTGTAATAAAAAGTATCTTGATGGAATGAAACCAATTTTAAACAGTAACGAATTAAAAACATATTTAATGGATTTACATAATAATGACGGAATTGGAGTCCTACTATCAGGAGGCTGTCTACCAGACGGTTCAGTTCCTTTATTGAATTATTTAGATTCGATAAAGGAAATCAAAAAGAAAACTAATTTAATAATAAATGCACATACCGGTTTACTTAATGAAGAAACTGCTAGGAAACTAGCACAAGTAGGTGTTGATATTGTATCTTTTGATATCAACATGGATATGGATGTAATTAGAGATATTTACCACCTAGATAAAGATTTAGATGATTATAAAAGAGCAATTGGTTATATGCAAAAATACGGTATTAATATTGTTCCCCACATTTGTATTGGGTTACACTACGGTAAGCTCCATAAAGAACTGGAGTCGATCAAATTTATAAAAGAATCGGGGTTAAATCCCTCATTAATCGTTTTAATTGCGTTAATCCCTCCAAAGAATGCTAAAACAAAATTTATTAGACCCAAGCCAGTGGATATAGCAAAAATCATTTCTATTATTAGATTCGTTTATCCTTATTCAGAAATCTCTTTAGGATGTATGAGACCAAGAGGAGATGTTAAAATAGAGATAGAGAAATATGCTATTGAAGCAGGTATTAATAGAATTGAGATTCCTTCGAAGAAAACTTTAAAATGGGCAAAAGAATTATATCCTGATATAAACTACAATTTTTTCTCTGCGTGTTGTGCTATACCTGATGAATTTGAAAAATTTGCTAAGAGTAGAGATTTAGATTTAAAAAATTATCTAAAATAATTTTACCAACAAATCCCATTTAGGAAAATGAATGAAAGAATTAATATGATTGGCATAGAGGATATTCCTCTTATAAAAACCGGAGATGATCTCCCTTTAATTATTCTCAATGCTTTAAAGCACAACAATTTATCATTAGAAAATGGAGATATTCTAGTTATTGCTCAAACAATCGTCTCAAAAAGCCTAGGAAGAATAAAAAATTTAGTTGATATTAAACCCAGCCAAAGAGCTATTGAGATTTATGAAAAAATGGTACCTCTGACAAAAGAGAGGTGTTTACCAATAAAATCCCCTGAATTAATCGAAGCTATACTGGAAGAATCAAAACAGGTATTAAAAGCAAAGCATGTTATAGTTGTTGAGACCAACCATGGTTTTGTATGTGCTAATGCTGGAATTGACCAATCAAACGTGGGAGGTAAAGATTTAATTGCATTGTTACCCTTAGATTCAGACAAAGAAGCAGAAAAGATCAGAGATTCACTCCAAAAATTAACTGGAAAAAAAATAGCTGTAATAATTTCTGACTCATTTGGGAGGGCCTTCAGAATTGGAGCAGTTGGGGTAGCGTTAGGAGTCTCTGGAATAAATCCAATATTGGATAAAAGAGGGGAAAAGGATTTATTCGGAAAAGAATTAAAAAGTACGATAATTGGCCAAATTGATAATTTGGCGTCCTCAGCTCAATTAATTATGGGAGAAGCAGATGAGGGCTTACCTATTGTAATAATTAGAGGGTACAACTTTAATATCGATAATAATGCGTCTATTAAACAAATTCTAAGAAAAGAAGAGCTCGATTTGTTTAGAGGAGGGAAAGATACAAAGAGTTTTGAAAATTTATTGAGATCACGTAGAAGTTATAAGTTCGAGTTCAGCGATAGAAAAGTAGATAAAGCATTGATAAAAGAAAGCATAGAGTTAGCTCGTTGGGCACCAAGTGCACATAATAGTCAATTTTGGCGTTATATTATAATGGAACAAGGAAAATCGCGTGAAAATCTAATTAAAAAGATGAATAATAAACTAAGAAATGATTTACTTAGAGATGGTAAATCAGAAGATATTATTCGTAGAAAAATTGAAAAAACAAAAACTAGTTTTCTTGGTTCTCCATTCCTAATCCTTCTCTGCTTAGACACAATAGAGTTAGAAAAATACTCTGATAGCGAACGGGATAGAAATGAGTATTTAATGGGAGTTCAGAGTGTAAGCGCTTCTGCAACTTACTTACTTCTTGCTTTTGAAATAAAGGGGTTGGCTAGTTGCTGGTATTGTGCTCCATTATTTGCTAAGGATATTATTAAGGATGCATTGAATTTACCTAATTCTTTTATTCCAATGGCATTTTTTACTGTAGGATATTCAACGAAAGATCCACCAAAAACAATCCGAAAAGACCTTAAAGATATTATATTTGAAGTATAAAAAAAGATTGGAAAGTTAATTATGAGTGAAAACTATTATTTGATATTTGCTGGTGGTGTAGGTGCAGCTAAATTCATCGAGGGATTAGTAAATGTAATTGATCCCGCTTTATTAAAAATTGTAATTAATACTGCCGATGATATAGAATTATACGGATTAAAAATTTGTCCCGATATAGATATAATCACGTATACATTAGCGAATATAGTCGATACCCAAAAGGGTTGGGGCATTAAAGATGAAACTTTTAACTGCTTAAACCTACTTGAAAACTATTACGATATTAAATGGTTCAATCTTGGGGATAAAGATTTAGCAACTCATATTTTTCGAACTAATTTATTTAAGAATGGATATAATAAAACAGAAATAACCGCAATAATTTGTGAGAAGTTGGGTATTAAATCTCAGCTTATACCAATGAGTAATGAGGAAGTTCAAACATTTATTGTTACTGATTCAAAAACGATGCATTTTGAGGAATATTATATTAGATATCAATGTGAACCCAAGGTATTAGACGTAAAATTCCAGGGAATTGATAAAGCAAAACCCGTTAATCAAATATTTAAATATATTAACAACGCCAAAAGAGTTATTATTTGTCCATCGAACCCAATTGTTTCAATAGGAACTATTTTTGGATTACCCGGAATAACAAATGCTTTAAAAAAAGTTAAACAGAAAGTTATTGCGATTAGTCCTATTATAGAAGGAGCAACAGTAAAAGGACCAGCAGATAAACTAATGAAATGTCTTGGATTGGAAGTTTCTTGCGTAGGAGTAGCAAAATACTATCAAGAAATCTTAGGTCATTTTGTTATTGACATAAAAGATAGCAATTTGAAATCAGAAATTGAGGATTTAGGAATCAACACATACAGTTATGATACTATAATGGATTCAATTAGTAAGAAAAAAGAACTCGCTCAGTTTGTAATTGATATTAAAGCGTAATCCTTATGCTTACAAAGTTTATGTAGTCGTTTCCTGTATTTCAATTTCTTTTTCCTCTTCTATAGCTACTTCTTCTTTTTTAACATAATCTCCTACCGAGGCTAATATCTCTTTAATTCTCCCTTCTTGTTGTAGTCGTATAATTAGATTTCTATGTTTTATTGAAGAAATCACTTTTGAAATTACAGGAAATGTAAGTATTAATGGAACTAATAATACTACAATTACTTCAGGAGAAAACATTGCAACACTTTCTACTATAGCTGGAGGTAAATTAAAAACATTTTCCATAAACCATTTTGGATGAATAATAATAAAACTAATAATTATTAATAAACCAACTCTAAAAACAAAATTAATAACTGTAGATACTACAAGACTTTTTGGTTTGGGTGCAGACGATCGAGCAGTTAAAGTATCGCGAGCTTCAGAATCTTCTTGAAATAGCTGATGTATGTATCTTCCAAGCCTTCTTGTTTTTGATGCTGCTGTTATCAATTTTTTTTCTTCGTCCTCTAATTTTCTTCTTTCTATCATTTCCTTAACATATGAAAATTTTTCTCCCGTTTTTGCGAAAAATTTACCAATCGTAGCTTTCTCTTCGATTTCTAACTCAAGTCTTCTTGCTTTAGCTTCTTCTTTGATTTTATCAACATTTGCGGTTATATAATGAGATTCACTCTCGAGTATATGCAATTGAGCTTCTAATCTTAATCTTCTTTCTAAAGATGGCCTGGTAACTGTATAAGTATAATTTATTTGAAATGCCAACTCTAAATATATATAAGATACTATAGCAAGAAGAATAACTGGGCTACTGAAAAATTGAAATATATTATCGATGGGAATCTGCTCTAATGAGGGGTCAAGAGGATTAGGTAAATCCTCCAAATATGGAATACTAACATAAAAAAGGGCGAGCATATCTTTAAGTCCAAATACCATAAGAGGTATTACCAGCATAAGTACGATAGAACCTATAACTCGAATGTCGTTCTTAGGATCAGTTTTTAGAAAAGCTTTGATTACATAGTATATTGTAAATATAAAAAGAATTTGAAATGCGATTAAATACAAATTTTCGTTAAAAATTGCGAATTCTTGACCAATTAAATCAGGAATTTCATCGAATTGTGGTGTTGTCCCATTAGGGAATGTAAACCACAGACTAAAAAGCCTTCTAAAAAAATCATCTAATAATGTAAGTAAATTCGGTTGGGCGAAAGATGCGATAAATACACAACAAAACGCAACTCCGTACGCTGCTGCAAATACAAGATATGTTGAAATGTTTTTTAAACTGTTGAGAAATGATGTTAAAACGAGTTCTCCACCTGATGTAGTAATGACCGTATCGAAATGAAAAATTGAGAGAAAAATAAATAAAATCCACACAAAAACTAACACATTAATTATTTTTAAAACTAAAATATAATTTCTCGCCATTTTTTAATACGCACTCCCTTTTTTCTTTGCTTCCATATATCTACCTAAGACTTGATTCATCATATCATCTGGGCCTACTGTTATAATGTTAACTCCGAGATTTCTTACCTCTTGTTTAATACCTATAATATGTTCCATCATTTCTTCACTGATTGCTTCTGCAAGAGCTTTATCTGTTGATGACAAATCAATTTCGTGTATCTCAAACCAAGGACTGAATGGGTTAATAATAATAACAGTATGGTTGAAAGGAATTAATTTTCTAATTGCTTGTCCAATTTCTTTAACATTTGCTTCTAAATCTGAAAGAATGAAAATTAAACTACGTTTTTGATATCGTCTATTTAGATAGCCCATTGCTTCTACAAACCGTGATTTCCCTTGTGGCTTGACCTTAGCAACAAAATCTAATACTTGATAAAAGTGATCTTCTCCACTTCCTGGTTTTAAAAATTTAAAATTCTTTTTATCAGAGAATGTAAAAACACCTACATTGTCCTTACGAGATAAAGCAACCTTTGTTAATAACATACAAGCTCTGATCGCATATTCAAATTTGGTGTTTTCAATCGCTCCTCCCGCCATTGAATTTGATGAATCGACTAAAATCATAACAGAGACATCTCTCTCACTTTCAAATTCTTTTACTATTAACTTTTGAGTTCGAGCGCTCGCTTTCCAGTCAATTAGCCTAAATTGGTCTCCAAAAACATATTTTCTCATTCCATAAAATTCTGAGCCAAGACCTTTTTGTTTAGATTTCTGTAGTCCATAATTTTGACTTAAAGAACGTTTAGATCCCAATATCTCTATTCGTTTTATATCTTCGTAAGGAGGATATACCAGTATATCGGAAACACTATCAGGTACAATTCTTTCAACAGAATTAAATCCTAATCTATCTTTAACTATTAACGATAGTGGCCCTAAGGGATATTCCCCCCTTACTTTTGGTTCTAATATATAACTAAATTTTATTTGTTTTTTAGATCCAATTCTTGTAGAAATGAAATTTTCTCCTAACACCAACCTGAAAAGCTCAGGATTGTAATAATCCCTAATTTCAAGGAAATCAAAGCTATTTTTACCACTGTTCTCAATAACTACTTTAACATGCACAAAATCGTCTTTAAACACTTTTTCTTTTTCGAGCTCTCTATAAACGCGTAACTCTTCTATATTCATTTGGTAATAGAAAAGAGGTAGGCTTACAACGGTACTAAATATTAAAAGAATGGCAAAATAAATTAAGAAGTAATTTTCAAATGCAAATCCAGCTGTTAGAAAAAAAACTGAAAATAATATTAATGTTCTTCCTTTTCCTCCTAACATTTTATTGCTCCTTTCCTAAATTATTTAGACCTATTTTTAGTTAGTTTCAACCATATCATTTCATAAAAAAAATTTTAGATAGGGATTGGTATATCTTCGATAATGTTCTTAATCACAGTTATAACATCAAGACCTTCAAGCTCTGCTTCTGGTTTCAATAAGATTCGATGATTCAAAGCAGAAACGACTAACGCTCTCACATCGTCTGGTGTTACATAAACTCTTCCTAAGATTGCCGCTCTTGCTTTAGCACACTTCATCAACACGAGAGATGCACGTGGACCACATCCAAGAGCAATCTGAGGATGATTTCGAGTTTTTAATACAATATCTCTTATATATTTTAAAATTCTATCGTCTATGTAAACCATATTCATTAATTTTTGAGCAGCAAGTAATTCTTCTCCACTAGTTATGGCTTCCACGGACGGAGAGTCTCCTGAAATTTGTCTCCTCATGATATCTACTTCTTCTTCTTTTTCTGGATATTCTAACCAGAGTTTCAAGAGAAATCGATCAAGTTGTGCTTCTGGTAAGGGGTAAGTTCCTTCCATCTCCACAGGATTTTCCGTTGCGACAACCATAAAAGGTTTTTCAAGGGGAAGAGTTTCTCCTTCAATAGTGATTTGCCTTTCAGCCATAGCTTCGAGGAGAGCTGCTTGAGTCTTAGGAGAGCTTCTATTAATTTCGTCTGCTAATACTATATTTGCAAACAATGGACCTTTTAGAAGCACGAAAGCTCCCTCGTTTTGATCAAATATTTTAGTACCTGTAATATCAGCTGGTAGCAAATCTGGAGTAAACTGGACTCTTCTAAACGATATTCCGAGCGTTTTTGCGAATGTTTTTGCCATAACTGTTTTTCCTAAGCCAGGTACTCCTTCGAGGAGGACATGCCCGTTAACTAGTAAAGCTATGAAGAGTTGTTGTAAAATATCTCCGTATCCAACGATAACACGACTTACTTCTGAAAGAACTTCTTGAGCTATTTCTCTAATAGGTTCTACATTTAATTCTTCCCTATCGTAGTATTTTGCTTTATTTGGGGATTCCATTATTTATCACATCTTCTATTTTTTTATTTTTTATTTTAAATCTTATTATTATTTGATTTTTGGTTATATTTTTTTATATAAATTAATTACTATGATTTTATTTTATATGTTATTAACCACCCATTCCATTTCGTAGTAAAGGTTTTCAAAATCCTGTTCATTTTTTACTTTACTTTTTCCTTCTTTAATTGCGATAATCGTGTCCATAAATTTGGTAATTCTTCTGATTTTAATTTTTGTAATCTTTTGTTCCTTAGCTATAACCAAATCTAATACATTTTGGGTAGTGATTTTTCGCCCGCGCAAAAGTGCATTTAGTTTCCTCTCTAATCTTCGATAGAGTAAAGTTAGAGCTTTACCATATCTGCTTTTCTCTCTATACCACTCAATTTTTTCTGCAAAAAAGGAGGAAGTTCTAAATTTTTCTCTTTCTTCCTTTCTATCTTGTTCTTGGGCTTTCTTTTTTTCCTCTTTTTCATCTTTTTTAGGTAGATATTTTTTCAATGAATAAATTGCTAAAAGGGGATATATCCAAGCTGTAATTGGATTCGTACTTAAATGAATAATATATTGAGTAATAAACCCAAAGATTCCAGCTGATGTCATATCCCTTGAATATTCTGGTCGAATATGAGCTTCATCAAAAATAACAACCCAATCTTGTTTGGGCTCGCCATAGGTAAGCCAATTTATGATATTCAATCCAAATTGTCGATTATCATAAGTAGGTTCAGCCATTAGTTCGTTATTGAATAAACTTGCATCAGCGGAAACAAAAACTCTTGAATTTCCCGCGTCCTTGGCCATAAATACACCTTGTGAATAACCACCAAGAGGCCATTTTGATGGAACGCCAAAACTTCCTCCTAAAATGCTTAAATCAACATAATCGTCGTCAAAATCATACATGTGATCGCCGTTTTTATCGACATATCCATAATCTGTGCTAGAACCAACTAAATCCCAACCAAAATATGAGATAAAAGGACCTCCTACAACAGTAGATGCTTCCGATAGAATTACTTGATTAATCCCATTAGTCGTAGGATGAGGAGTAGTAGAATTAAATTTTATTACGGGAAAATCTGGTTGAGTATCGTATGATGCATTATCGCGTAAGATTCCGTTAGCGAAGATTGTAACTGGTATTGTTCCGCTCAAGTAAGGATCTAGCAAGCTGGCAATATAAATTTCCCATAATAAAGTGCTCGTACTACCATGATCATGACATATAAACAACGAATTTTTTGTATTTGTCGCATTATCGTAACGGAAAAAATCTATGAAATATGGTATTTCAAATATTGGATTATAAAATTGGTTAGGACCTAATAATACTAACAGAATAGATTTATTCAACCGTTCTGTAGCACTCAAGCTAGATTGAATTGACATCACATCATATCCATCACTTTCTATATTCCCTTTAAAATCACTTGCTCCATTCCAATCACTGTTGTAAATAGAAAAATTTTGATCGTTTACTCCCTGATCGAATATAGGGCCAAATAACGGTATAAATACAAATATAAAAATAACTAAGAATAAGGCTTCTTTATAAAAGGAACCAGTTTTTTCTTTTTTGCGAGATTGTATTTCTCTCGATTTTTGAACGGTTACATTTCTTATAAAAATGATTAAGCCGAATCCTAAAAACCCGGCTCCTATATAACAAACGAGGGGCAGATAAGTTGCAAAAATTGGAAGCGTTTCACCCATGTTATATAACGGATAAAGCTCAATGAAATTACTAATAAATACGCCATAGATTATGAGAAAAATCGTGAAAAACGCTATGACTAATCCCTTTGAGAAAGTAATATTACTTCCAGATGATTTTCCAACACTTGGCATTTTGTTTAATCTTGACCTTTTTTTTGAAATATTTTATGATCGACGCTAATTAACTAAAAACTTACAGTTGGTAATGTTTTTCCCGTTATATCGTTGTACAAATTCGAAAATAATTGAACAGTAAAGTTTAGCTCTTTCCCTGTTGGTTCTATTCCACCATATATAATATCTTCAATCTTTTTTATGAAGGGATAAATGGTTTCTGGCTTTTGGCCTAAATCGGTGACGCAAGTTATAGCATATTCTCGTATTGTTTGGTAAGCTAATCGTGGTTTCTTATATTTTAGAGTTATTATATCGTTGTATATAAGGTAAATGTAAGCAATTGCTTCTTTCGCTCTATTTGAATCGGTTAAAATCTTCACATTTTCAAACTTTTGTTTTATGTCTACTTCAGGTTCTGGTTCCTTTTTTGATTTTTTCTTTTTTGCCATATTCTTTACCTATTTCTGTTTTTTTTAATTTATTAAATATTTTTTTTTGATTTTAAATTTCTTTCTACATTGTTTTATACTATGACTATTCTTTCTTATCTAATTTTTTAAAAATTCAATTCAAAATTATAACCCGTTAATTCAAAATATATAGGAGAAAATAAATTTATCGTACCGTAAAACTCTTTATCCGTAATTTGAAAGGGTTTTGCGTATACAATTTCCTCTACTTTTTGTATAAATGGATAGATTGTAGCTGGACTTAATTTTAAATTCTTTACTGAAATTATCGCAAAATCTCTTATAGTCTCATTCCCTTTTCTAATCCTCCCAAATTTAGCTCCTATTAAATCCATATAAATTGCGTTAAATAAATAGGATAAGGATTCTTCTAATCTTCCAGATTCTTTTAAAATTTTAAGATTTATTATTTTACTCTCAAGCGGTAAATTTATTACTTTTGATAATTTATCTTGTTTTTTATAATAATGGTATCCATACACTGCTAATCCAGCAATAACACCTATTAATATGGGGAAAAATACTAAAAAGAAACCTAAAAATGGCTGAGGTGGCTCAGGTGGTGGTGGTAAAATAATAACTCCAGCAGTTACATTAATACTCGTAGAACTAAGGAGATTACCGGGAGATGTATCAATTAATTCAATACGTATTATTCTATTTCCAATCCCTGCAGGAATTGTATAATCATAATGAAAATTTCCATTAATATCTGTATCTACTAAATCAATTAAATTTCCATCATAAAAAATCCTTAAGGATCTATTATAAATTCTTAGTAAGGGAGTTTCACTTGAAGATAGTTGACCCGCAATTGCTATTAAATCTCCTTCTGAAGCATTACTGACAGTATTCCAAATACAATTGAAATTTTTGAACAATCTTATATTTGTTAGAACCTTTTGAGAAGAATCTACTCTTGGTATATCGCCAATATAAGTTAAATTTAAATTAATTGAGTCTATAGATGCACCAAGTGGTATTTGAATGGTTTCAGAAATAGAACCATCAATAGGGCTTGTAAAGAACGAACCTAATGGCCAGATGTAAGTTGTATTATACCAAATATAATTGATTTGTGAGTTTGGAATACCATTACCGTTGATATTATCATACCTCAAGAATCCTCCAAGATAAAAGTCTTCTCCAGGAATGTAAGGAGAATCTAAGTAATTCACATCAAAAAATGATGTTGCACTAACATTGATATTAATAAAATTATTTGAAATAATATCATCCTCACCAAAATCGTCAGTTGTGACTACCTCAATTTTATGACTTGTATAGACATCTAAAGTGTAAGGAATTTGATAATTAATTTGAAATTCTCCAATCGAATTAGATTGTGCTGTGAAACTGTTATCTAAAATGCCATCAACAACAACTGCAACATTAACGTTTGAATGGTTGTTATATGGAGGGGGTGGTGGAATTGGTTCATAAATTTTACCTTGAATGGGAATTATGGAATTATGGTAATGACGAGTGTTATTTATCTCATAATTTGTTATATTTATTACTCCTATTAAAGAGGATTTTTTAGGATAATTATCATCATAAATAG
>JAEOTS010000098.1 GCA_016839745.1 Promethearchaeota archaeon | reverse complement strand
TTCAATCATATGTGATGGCTGCCATTTCTTCTATTCTGAACGGTAAAACTAAAAAAGCCCTTGATATCCTCTCTGAGATTGAATCAGAAGGAAAAACGGTAAATAAATACAAAGAATTAGTTAAATTAATTATTAAATGGGTCTCGGAGGGAAAAGAAGTCGAGTTTAAAAACTTCCCTTACTATCTTCAACGAATCATACAAGGTTCGGAAGAAATCATGTATCTTCTAAAATTTTTTAAAGGATATAAATCATAAAACTTCGAATTTCTATTCCATTCTATACCTCTAGAAACAATATAAATAAATAGGTCATAGTTTATCTTATTTATATCAACATTATATCATGTTGGCAATTTATCTAAAAGAATATATTCTCTAAGATTTATAATTATAAATCAATTAAGGTTTTAAATATGAGAAAACAAATTAAAGCAATATTGATAATTATTCCATTATTAATCGCCGCAGCTGTTACCTTAACCTTTGTACTACCATATTTTAAACAACCCACAACGAGCAATCTAGGTGTCGTGCGAATTTATGTAAACTCCACTATAGCAAGTAGTATCTCGGCTGAAATCGATCAGTATGAGCAGGATGTGATAAATCAAGGGTATCCCGTACAAGTCGTCAATTGGTCACATACTAATGTTACGCTTCTTAGAAATGACCTTATTAATGCGAGTATACAACCTGAAGGATTGGAGGGAGCAGTTTTAATTGGAGATCTCCCGGCGGCAATTTTGAATTACTGGGATAATTTTTGGGGCATTTTTAGAGATTATCCTTGTGACTTATACCTGACTGATTTAGACGGAGAATGGATTGATCTTGATGTAGCAGATGGTTTGTTTGATGCTCACAATAATGGAACTGGTGATATTTATCCTGAAATTTGGGTAGGTCGAATTTGCCCCGAATCTTTGAACAATACTAATCATCTTACAGCCTATCAAAATTATTTCGCTCGAAATCACGCTTATAGAACTGGACAGCTCACGCGCCCTCACTCACAGCTAGTTTATATCGATGATGATTGGGCAACTACCCAGCAGCTAGTGGATGAATGGCTAGGCGATATGACTGCTTATTCTAATATAACTTGCATAGCTCGTCCTACTACGACAACAAACGCGACAGATTACAAAAATCAATTGACTCAGAAATATGAATTTGTACATGTTTTTGTCCATTCTTGGCCCTTTGAGCACTTATTTGGTCCAAGTGGGTATGGTGCAGAAGGTAAAGTAACCTATACAGACATTTACAATATTAACACTCAAGCATTATTTTACAATCTATTTGCGTGTTCGGCTACTAATTTTAAATACCAGACCAATTTAGGTACTCAATACCTCTTTTCAAACAACACGTTAGTAGTTGTTGGCTCATCAAAAATAGGTGGTATGTTTATGAATAGTTTTTTTTACGATCCACTTAGTCAAGGAAAAATATTTGGTGAATCTTTAAGATTATGGTATTGGAATCCGTATCATGGGCCTAGCTCTCCAAATTCTATTGGTATGACTCTCTTAGGAGATCCTCTCCTAACAATTTAATAGTCTAAGCTAAAATAATTTATTTTTTTTATTATTTTATATTTATATATATATTAAAAACATCTTAAATACTTAAATTTATGAAAGAAGTGAAAGATAATAAGAAGATCCTTTTAAGTTTTGATTTAGATAACACCCTAATTAATAATAGAGAAGGAATCGTTAACTCCTTCAATTACGCTCTGAAAAAATTTAATATCCCTACCCTTGAAAGGGTAGAGATCGAAAAAATGATTGGGACACCCTTAGATGACATGTTTAAAGAAGTATCTGATGTTAATCCTCAAGAATTAACTTCAGCTTTCCGTGAATTCTATGGAGAAAAAGGGATATATCAAGGAAGCTTGTTACCCGGCGTTAAAGAAAAATTAGAAGAATTAAAACAAAATTTTTTTACTTTAGGTATTATAACTTCAAAAAGGCAAGATCTGGCAGTCCAAATTACAAAGATTTTAGGCATTTTTAAATACTTTGAATACATCATAGGGGAAAGCGAAAATGTAAAGAGTAAGTTAGACCCTAACCTAAAAAAAC
>JAEOTS010000097.1 GCA_016839745.1 Promethearchaeota archaeon | reverse complement strand
TAATCTATTTAATAATGTCAAACATTCCACTTTACGGAGTAGCCTCTACAGAAACAACAGATTATTACTATTGGTTAAGAGTTATATTAGCAAGTCAGAAAGGAACGCTAACGGAACTAGGGATTGGCCCAATAGTAACCGCAGGTCTTATAATGCAATTACTCCTTGGGTCCAAAATCATTAAAGTTGATATGAGCGATCCTTACGATAGATCTATGTTTAGTGGTGCCCAAAAAGTTTTCGCTATGTTCTTAACGATCCTTAACATTGTAGCATATTTGCTTGGAGATGCCTTTGGACCTTTAACTCTCTCGAATGCGGCATTTGTATTTTTACAATTACTCGTTTCAGGAGTCATTATTATCTTACTTGACGAAGTTTTACAAAAGGGTTGGGGAATTGGAAGTGGAGTATCTTTATTTATCGCTACGGGCGTAGCAGGGCAAGTTTTTTGGAGTTTATTTAGTTTTATTGATGCAGGAGTTAATCTAGGTTCAAGAGGAATTGTTGTTGCTTTCTTTCAATCTTTAACGAATCCTAATATAGATACAGCTAGTTTGTTTTTTAGAGCTAATAGATTACCTTCCATTTTTGGAGGACTTACCACTTTAGCGATATTTCTAGTTATCATTTGGTTTGAATCTACGAAGATCGAAATTCCGCTAGCGTACAAGGGCTATCGAGGTTTTAAGGGAAAGTATCCTATGAAGTTACTGTACGTTTCGAATATCCCAGTTATTTTAGTTAACGCGTTATATGCTAATTTTCTGTTTTTTGGGCAAATTCTTGCGGGTCCTACTTCAGGTTTTAGAAATCCAGACACTAATTGGATTCTTAATTTAATTGGTACATTTGAGACAGGGACATCAGGAGTAACAACTGGATCTTATTTAGTTCCAACAGGGGGTCTGCTTTATTTTCTTACTCCTCCTCAAGGACTTGATCAATTAATAGCAGATCCCGTGAGAGCCATAATATATCTCATCATCTTTATATTTCTTTGTGTGATGCTCGGCCGTGTGTGGGTTGACGTCTCGGGGTTGGCGCCGCGCGACATAGCTCAGCAGATAATAGATTCGGGGATGCAAATTCCCGGGTTTCGAAGTTCGGATAAAATTATTGAGAGGATCTTGAAGCGCTACATTCCAACGCTAATAATTTTAAACGGTTTCATAATCGCAGTAATGAGTTTCTTCGCCGATTCTCTAGGTGCGTTGACTTCAGGTACGGGACTTCTAATAGCCATAGGAATTGTGCATCAATATAGCGAGTCGCTCGCGAAAGAAATGGCGGCGATGCAGTATCCGGGCATGCGTGCTTTCTTAGGCATGGATTAATCTTAAACCTTAATCTTATTTTATTAAAAATTTTAATCTGAAAAGTTTAATAAATTATCAAGATTATTTCAATATAATTATGCTTTTATTTATATTTCAAGATTCAAACGCCTTTTTAGATGCGATCAGCTATCCTCCAGGTTCCATGATCTTTATAATACTGTTGGCTATTGTAACAGCACTAATTAGTACTGGTATTACTAAATGGTTAGTTGATACAGATGAGATAAATAGAAAGCAAATTATAAAAAAAGCTCACGACGAGGAAAAAGCAAAGATTATTGACATTGCTGAAACTGACCCAGAAAGATATAGAAAGTTAAGAAAGCGATGGGAAAGGCTGGATACTATGATAAAACAATCACAACAAAAGGTAGCATTAAAGCGTATGTTACCTAGTTGTATAACTTTCGTTCCAATGATAATTATCTTTAGTGTGGTAAGAGGTCTGTTCGGAGAATCCAATCCAGTCGCGTTATCACCAATGAACGCAAATGATGTACCTCTTATTGGACAAATGATGGCTGCTTGGACGGGTGAAACTCCAGAATGGACTGCTCTTGTATATGGAGTTGTTAGGACTATTGGAAGCGAAGCTGGTTGGATAAACTTTACAGCCTGGTATTTTCTATGTAGTTTTGGAGTAAACACCCTTGTACAAAGATTATTGAAGTTGCAAACGCAAGCACAAGGAGGAATGGAACAAATGATGGGTGGTGGCAAAGCCAAAGCTTTAGAATTTCCAGATATTTAACCTATATTCTATTTACTAAGATTAAAACGCAGATAGAGGGATTCGAACCCTCGAGTGCTTTCGCACACTGGCTTTCTGGGTAATATTACCACTCCAAGCCAGCGCCGTACCGCTTGGCTATATCTGCAAAAAAAAATGCTAACGACGCTTTTTGGCGACGCTCAGCTATTATTTCAAAGATTTTTTCTTTATAATTGAATTATTACTTTGTAGGAATGGAAACAGTTTCTTTTAGTTTCTTTTCTAAATTAGCTTTTTTAATTGCAGCTTCAATGTCGCTATGTGAGGCTCCTTTTTTGATTTCAATCGTTTCGGTTATAGGTTCAAGGTGCTTATAATTAGCTCTTCTTCTTCGAACATTCGACCCATCAATTAAAATATAATTTTTATCGATGATATCAACAACGACGCAGTATTTTCCGGCTTCCCGTCCTGTAGTCTTAATACATACCCTTCCAATATCGTATACACTCATATAATTTGTCACCAAATTATTTTTAGTTATTCTATCATTACTAAAGTTTTTTGTTTTCAGAAAAGATAGACATTATTTAGTAAATTAAGGAATAATTTTAATAATTAATTTTTTACGATTTTTGATTGAAATGATTAACTAAATTTTATCTAACTCTGTTAGGATTTTATTTACAATTTCTTCAATGGTTAAAAGTTCGGTGTCAATAATTAAATCAAAAAATGCTTTAGTGGATTTTTTATCACTTAAATCAATATTGTATAGCCTTTTGAAGCGTTCTAACTCAGATTTTTCCCTTATAGTTGTTTCTTTTAATTTTTCTTCATATGATGTTTGATCTCTAGCTGTCATTCTTTTTACACGTACTTCTAACGGACAAGTTAAGTGAATTTTAAAATTTGCTATTGATTTAAGTATGTGTCCGCTTAGTTGACTATCAATAATAACATTGCCTTTTTTTGCCATTTTAACTACTTTATTATCTAACTCTTTGTCAACCTCAGGATGGTTCTCAACAAAACTTGTATATTCTTCAATCGACATATTGTTTTCTTTTGCAAGATCTCGAAACGCTTGACCTGTTGAGTAATAGAGAATTCCCAGGTTTTCTGCTAATAACTTGGCAATTGTAGATTTACCCGTACCGTGTAATCCAGATATTGTTATTATCATTTTAGATTTATCAAAACTGAATTTAGTTAAATAAGAAATTACAAATTATTTAATTCTATCGATATTTTTAGAAAAAGTCAATCTGTAGGTTGCCAAATAGCTTCTTTAAGAATTGTTTGTAAACAATGAGCACAATACCTTCCGCTCTCGGGTCGATTTGCTCTCCTAGAAACGCGGTTTGTTTTTTTGAATTGTGCAGGTCTTAAACGCGGTATTGATTGTAGTGGTTTCTTGCAAATAGCACATTGAGCTTTACTGGGTTTTCTTCTCCAATAATGAGTAACATTGATGTTTCCGGGAGTTTTTAGCTTTTTACGCGCTTGAGCTTTAGATCTTAAACCGGGTCTTGGCAAAATAGATTACCTTCAGTACTTTAATTAGTAATATTTGATATTTTAACTGATATAGTGTTAAAGTATGAAAACTTAATTAATTTTTTCATTTTTGCTAAATTTAAAGATTTAATTTCTCTTTAAATTCGTTAAACACTACATACAGATCGTCCGACACTGAATTTCTATGCTTTTGATGAGTAACGATTTTTTCTCCATTTCTTAGAAATTCTTGGTAGATTTTTGCTAATTTTATTTTACTTAATTCCAAACCGGGAAAACGATCAAAATTTTTCTTTAAATCTTTAATAAGGTCAAAAATTATCTCATAATTATTAAAAGTCTCTAATTTTAATGCATCCATTACTGTTATAAATGAGGAGGTAATTTCAGAAGTAAGCCTTGGAATTTCAAGGATGGAAGAACTTGTTGATTTCGAGAACTGATTAGTAGAAATGTTAAGCGATGACATTTTATTTATTATATCAATAGCTTCGTAATAATCGTCAGTAATATTCATGTTAGCTAAAAATTTCGATAGTTCTATATCATTCTTGTTTAAAGATAAGTTAATCTTTAACAAATCGTTCATAGCACTTTTTATCGATCTTTGGAAAAAGTTTTCTTTAAGATTACCACTCTGATACTTTTGGTTTAAACTGATTATTGTATTTACAATAGCAAATAGTTCCGATTCAAGTTCTGATCTAATTTCAGAAGAAGCTTTTTTTTGATTCGTCATTATCTTGGTGTTATTAAAAAAGTACTATATTATAAATGTAGGGCGTAAAAAATAAAAAATTACAGCTACAATTATCCCTATTGCTAAGGAAGAGATGAGTACTCTAAATGTGGATGAGTTGGATAATTCTCTAATAGAAAGGGAAACTAGAATAGGAACCCAGATACCTATCGTAAGGGCATCAATAACATGAAGCACTGTCCACAATGGTGAATCAAAATATGGAGCGCTTAAAATAGTATCAAGAGAAAACATATCTGGAATGGTAATGTTAGGAATTCCAATTAGAATGATTAAAATTTCAACAGCGTTAATTAATAAATAAGGAGCAAAGGCACATAATATCATTTTGTATTTCTTTGCTTGTTGTTGATGTAAAGTTCCTCCTTTATAAATGCTAAAAGGACTCATCTCAGCTTCGTTATATTTGTCTTTTTCTTCTGCTTCTTTTCCAAAACGAGATTCCAAACGTTCTGAAAAATCAACTGCAATATTTGCTCCTCTTGAAAAAATCCATATTAAAATTAATCCAAAAATCAAATAAAACATAAAACCAAACGCGAAAAAGGCTATGAAGGCAGCTAAATTTATATAAAACCTATCGATGCTCAAGGGTGGTATGGTTAGAATAGTAATATGCGAAAAAAAAGCCAAACCCATAAGCCCATATAAAAGCGCATTAAGTAACATTATTCTATATCCCGGAGCGTTTTTCCTCTTATGGTTAATATTCCAGAAAGCTCTATTTGGTTTGATAAATAACCACAAGATTATTACGTACCAACGAGCTGGAGAAGTGAAATCATCTTCGACACGCTTAAAAATAGAAAAATTTTCTATCCTTTCAACTCTTAGTCGTTTACCACAAAAAGCACATACAAACGAATCCATTCGGTTATCGTTTCCACATCTAGGACATCTATTAGCTGCGATTGTTGACATAGTTGTTAAGCATGGTTTAAGTTTTTATATCTATCATATAATTATAATCATTTAAAAATTTCTTTAATGTAAGCTTTTAAATTTAAATAGAAAAATAGTTCGTGTAATTCTACTTAAAAAATCCCAAATTTAAAAGTTCAGACAAGAGATACTATTGAAAGTTAATAATGTGGTAATTATCATGTTTTAAAATCTTGTATTCTCTATTTGTAAATAGTTTAATTAACTCTAAATTTGTACGCGTGTGACTTGTAATTTCAGAAACCTTTATACTTGATGGTTTTTTAACATAACCCATTAGAGGGATCAATTGATCACTAAGGTATTTGTCAACAGGAATTTCATTTTGTATATAATTTAACATTTCTTGAGCTACAATAATTCCCAATTTTTCTGACGAGAGTTTTTTTTCACCTAAAAATGTTCCAGTTGAAATTACTGCCCCAGTATCAGATTGAGCCCATAATGATACACCAACACCGGGACTAATTGAATCTGCCCATGTATATTTAATATCAGTTTCAATTTTTATATATCTCCTAAGTTGTTGTTGAATAGATTTTCTAATTCTTGATCCAATATTATCTCTATTTCGCCTTATATTATTGGTGACAATAATTTCTCCTTGTATTAAATCAATATTTCCTAACTCTATTAAATCAATTGGTTTTAAACTTTCTTTTGAAGGTTGAATTACACATTTTAGTTGCGCCCCCCCTTTTGGATAAAAACCATGCTTCAGAATATCTACATCGATTTTTAATCCTGATCTTTCATATAATTTGTAAGTTACTTCTCGAAGATAGTTAATGCTTGGTGCCCATTTTCCAAACGTTCCACCACCTTTAATAAAAATATCTATTCTTTCGGGCTTTTTAAAGCCTAAGCTAGCTATTTGAATAGGTTGTAATAATAATCCAATATTTGCCGCTGTACTTATATTTAAATGTACATTACTCTTTACATCATTTTTAGAATTTGGAGTTAAAGATATCTCTTCAGAGCCCACCACACATGGGCTTAGAGAACTATTCGATACTTCAGCCAATGTTTTTAACCCAAGAAGGTGTTGTAACCTTAATCCGGGTTTTGGTCTATTAGCACGAATATTTCCTATTCTTATTGGGCGTTTAAATAAAACTGAATATCCCGCACTAAGCCGTAAGATAGCTCCGCCTCCTTCACCAAAAGAACCGTCGATTTCTAATAAATTATCTTCAATCAAAACAAATCTACTTCTTCATATAATGTTTTTATGCGTTCAATACCATGGTAAGCTTTAATTAAGTTTACAACTTCCTTAGGTACTAAAACCGTCCAAGTTCTATTTTCTCTGCTTATTAGTCTTCTAACATTTGACCCGTTATATTTTTTCTTGAAAATTTCTAATTTTTCTCCCACATTAAATCCTTTATTTTGAAAGAGTTGTCGAACCCAATCACTATTAGAAAAAATTGTATCAAACTCTCCTACTATAGAAATAACATGCTCAACCCATTTATTTGCGTTAAAAATATCTGGAATTGGGAAAATTTCAAACCTACTAGGGTTGATGTCTCTTTCTATGAAAGCAGAAGAAATAAAATTTACTCTTTCTTCATAGCTAAAGGGATCGGATTTGATTTTAGATAACTGAGAGCTACCTACTCCAATTTTGACTTTTCGATAGCTTTTCAATAACTTATTGAGGATATAGATATGACCATGATGTAACGGTTGAAATCTTCCAATAAATAATGCTACTTCCTTTTTTAAAGTTTTAGGTTTATTTATTTCAAAATACTGCCCAAATTTTGTTGATAAATTCATTTCAAGCAATTTCATCCATATTTCTCTTGAATGATCAATTAGTTTTTCATTCCTTAAGAGATTCTTCAATTCAGATTTATCGTAAAAGCGACTTTCATTGATTTCTAATTCGTTTGGGTTAGGATTTAAATTTAAATTAGGTTTGACTAAACCTAAAAATACATATGCAATTTCAGTTGAATCTTGGTCTTTTTCTGTAATAAGATCGTAAAAAATTAGCTTTTCAATAGATTTTGGAGGTATACCAAACTCTTCTTCAAGTTCTCTTTCTGCTTCCTCCTTTATGTCTTTTATTTTTAAATCTCTTTTATAATGGATATGCCCCGAAGCGGAATCTGTATAATATTCTGCAAAACTCTTTTTAGTTTTATTTCTTTTTTGAACTAGGTATAAATTTTGTTTCTTGGGAGTAAAAGAGACTATAAAAACTCGTACTATGAGATGACTGATTTTATTTTTGTGTGCTTCTTCTCTTTTCTTAGGAAAAATATATTTCTCGATCTGTCCAGAGTGCAAGAATTTTATATTTTTATCCAGAATACAAGCTATAATTTCACTACTCATTTTGCTTCTTACTCTCAAAAGATTATTGATATAACATCCCCAACTCTTAAATTTAAATCAACTGCGGCATTACCTTGATTTTTAGAGATCTCTAGGTATCCACTTGACCCTACAAGAAATAAGAGCGTATTTTCTGAGCCTTCTTCAAAAAAATTTACAAATTTACCACTAACTTCTGTTTTGTTCTGTAATTTAATCTTAATTATTACGTTTTCTTTTAATGGTATAGAGCTTGCTTCAATATTTGTAGTGATATTTCCGAAATTATCTATATATTGAATAGTACATCTTATTTCTTTATCTGATATCCTTTTAAGCTCAATGGGATGATGAATGATTTTATTCACATCGATTTCTATGCCGAAAGTACTTAGATCAACTCCATTAGCGATATATGCTCCAACTGGAGCCATTATATCTCTTCCGTGAAATAGATTTGATACAGGGTTATTAAAATATTCGGCATTGGTAATATCAATACATTTTGAAATTTGAGTTATAGAAAAAACATTTAAGAAAATCCCGTTGTTAGGACCGACGAAATAATAGTCATCTATTGTTTCGATACCTAGAATCGCTCGAGAGCTCCCTACTCCAGGATCCACTACGACAATAAAAACCGTTTCTTTTGGATAGTGCTTATATACTGTTTTAATAATATATGCTGCTTCAATAATTGAGAAAGGAGTGATATTATGAGAAATATCTATAATATTTATTTCGGGATTAATTTTTAAAATTACTCCTTTTATGCTTGAAATATAATGCTGTCCTTTAGGTCCAAAATCAGTTATTAATCCAATAATCCTTTTATGCATTTTTGCCATCTTAAAGAAAATTCTTTAAAAAACTGTGAGAGATGATTAATTCTATAAAATTGTTTGTGCTTATGTGTATTAATTTCTTACTTTTTATATTTTTCATCAACCTTATAGAATTCCTCGAGAGCTTTTGACTTCAATCGATATTCTTCTTCTTTATTAAAATCAACTAATTTCTTTGAAAGATCACTAGCTTTTTTATAAGAAATATACGCAGAATGAAAGTCTTCGTTT
>JAEOTS010000096.1 GCA_016839745.1 Promethearchaeota archaeon | reverse complement strand
TATCAATTTCTACCCCTGCGTCCATATCTACATCTACATCCACATCAGCATCAATGTCTACATCTACATCCACGTCAACATCTATGTCAGTGTCAATATCTACATCTACATCAGCATCGATATCGGCATCTACATCAATATCAACATCAACATCTGCATCTATATCAATATCAGTGTCAATTTCCTGACCTAATAATTGCGATTCCATTTGAGCTAAGAACACCGAGATTATGCTGAAAAGAAGACCCCCTATGAACAACCCCAAACAAATGCTAAAAAATATATCGTAAATATCCATTAATTTTCCACCCTTTATTATTATTTAAGTTAACCAAAATTGTGAATTATTCTCCTAAATATTGAAATGTTAAATTAACTATTCGCGTTAACTTCTTTAGTCTCAATTTAATGCTTACTTTTAATTTTCTTCGATGGTTCGCCTTCTCTAATTTTTCTAATTTTTCTATGTCTATGGTATGTCGCTGGGAACTCCTTTTTTCTCTTAACCTTATGTAATTTTTCCTTTTTTCATCCCTTTTGCTCATTATAATTTGGTTTAGTTAATTGATAAATTACCTATTACAGTTTAGTGCCACAGTTATGACAATATATAGCATTTCTATCTTTCCTTGTACCGCAATATTGACAAAAGTTAGCCTTTGGTTTTTCAGGTTCAGTATCCTCTATATATATAGGTCGAACCATAGAACTACTCGAAGATTTTACGACGTATGGATTTGCTCTCGGAACTTCCTGGGGATAATACGGATATTTATTATTTGACTTCGGTGAGCAACAGGTTGAGCGCCTTGAGCTTGCTGACGCAGCTCCAGCTATTCCTATAATGATAATAATAATAATCATTGGAAAAAACGGCGTAAAGTTAAAAAGAAAGAATGGGCTCGATCCGAAAAGAAAGAATACACCAATACTTAGAAAAATTATTAATCCTACTATAGAACCTATTATCGAATTATTTCTAGACATTTTTTAATATTTTAGTATATCTATTTATATTTATCTATATCTCTATATTATAATTATATATTTCAATATTTAAATATTACGCATGAATAAAAGTATTGAAGGAATAGGTTTAAATCTAGCTTTTTCTTGTTTTTTGAAAATATTTAAAAATATAAATTTAAATTAGATTTCCCTTATATTATAAACAAACACGACAAAAAAAAGAGATATTTTAATATATATCCACATAAATAAATTGGTATGGTTATAACCCTAATTATAAATAAGTTTAATATTTATTAATCTAATATATTAATATAAAAGTATATACTTTTTTACGCGAAAAAAAAAAAGGAAGAAATATAGGAATTTCTAAAGGTGTTTTTTTTGGCAAAAAATAACAACTTAACCAATGAAGCGGAAGAGGTCGAATCAAAAGATAAACCAATATATGTTAAAGTTGATGAAACGACGCGAAACATCATAGATAAATATAAACATTTAGGAACAACGATTTCAAACCTTGTAAAAGATGCCGTTGAGATGTACGACGAATATAATTCAATGTCGCCTGAAGCTAAGGCTGTTGTTGATACATATAAAGAAGACGATGAAAAGATAATCACCTTTTTAGAGCACGCGATTAATTATTATGGTAAACAGAAAAATTTAGATCGCGATTTATGGGTAAGAACTCGGGATGAAATGAAAATGATGCTTATAGGGAAAACTACTTTCAATCAACTAATCGCAGCTGCTGAAGCTCCAAAAGACGCTTTAGAAAAACCTTTTAAAAAAAATGTCGCTATTGATTTAATTCTTTGGTATACCGGTAAACCTTTAAAGAATCTTAAACTTGAAGAGGTTATCACAACTGTTCAGAAGATGTGGGTTGTAGCAAATTACTTTTATAAAATAGATGTTCATCATGAAGGTGATGAGTTTCATCTATTATTCAAGCACAGACAAAATAAACGGTATTCTCGATATTGGTTAGGGTACTTTACAGAATTGTTTAGTTCAGAGGATTTACCGTACAAGTGCATAATCGAAGGTCAAACCTTTGATGAAACGCTCTCCATGACGATAAAAGTTGCTTATGAGAATAACAAATAATAAGTTGTATTCGTGCTTGGTTTTTATTTCATCTACTTATCATCATTTACCACATCCCAAACAGCTTTAAAAACCGGTCCTGTTCTCGGGTCTTCTCCTTTCATATGCATTTTATTCATCGCATATCCTATGCTCAGTTTTTTGTCAAGATCCATAACGCATAAAGACCCACCTGCGCCGCCCCATCCAAAACTTTGAGGTCCAAGAAAAAATCTGTCATCTAAAAGACCGAATCCCAAGCTAAACTTTTGAGGGGAATATAACATAATCCTATCACGACCACTAATTTGTGGTTCAATAGCTTTATCTACTGTGGACCTAGATATTATCTTCTTATGATCAAACATTCCTCCACAAGCTAGTATTGATCCTACTTTCGCAATGGATCTCGCATTTCCATGTCCGTTCCCCGCTGGAATTTCTGCAGAGCGCCAAGCTCTCCCGTTAATGTTAAGATTTTCTAGACTTGGATTATAGAAAACCTTCGCAGTTTTTCTAAAAAACATTTTCACTAAAATTATCTGCCATTTAAAAAAGATTTCCTCTGAGGTTATAATATCTGCTACTCTGGGATCGTAACTTTCTGGTAGACCTATATGGAAATCAATATCTAGTGGATTAGCAATATTCTCTCGAAAGAAGTTTCCCAAAGATTTACCAGTAACTCTTCGTACCAATTCTCCTAAAAGATAACCGAATGTTATCATATGATATCCAATTTTTGTTCCTGGCTTCCACCACGGTTTTTGTGAGGCTAATAAGTTAATAATGCGATCCCAATCATACAACGCTTCAACAGGTATTTTTTCATCAAATCCTGGAAGACCTGCACTATGACTTAATAAGTGTTTGACTAGTACATTTTCTTTAGTTGCCTGGGCAAATTCAGGCCAATATTTGAATACAGGTGCTTCCACATCTATTAAGCCTTTATCAATTAACAAATGTATACACAATGCGGTCATAATTTTTGTTGTTGAGAAAACATTGACAATAGTATCCTTTTCCCAAAGTTTAGTTTTAGCTGAATCAGAATATCCTCCCCATAAATCTACAACTAATTCACCGTTTAATGAAACAGCAAAAGAAGCTCCAACCTCTAATCCTAAGTCAAAGTTTTTCTCAAAAGCGCGTTTTGCTGAAATAAATCGCTCGTCACAATATCCCTTACTTTCCATAATTTGAATCCTCATCACATTAAATTTTAATTTTAAATAAAACTTTATGAATGGTTAAGATACATTATATTTTCCATTAATGTTGTTTTATAGATACTAGTAAAAACAAATAGATTTAGATTTGAATATGATTAAACCTCCCTATAATTTGAAATGTGAATACCTTGTTAATCCAATTTGCATTGATGTACGAAGACCCCGTTTTTCCTGGAGTTTAGACCACATAGAAAGAAATCAAATTCAAAGTGCTTATCAGATAATTGTTTCCTCTAATAGGAATCTATCTGAAAGCGACGGAGGATATACATGGAATAGTGGTAAAGTTGTATCTGACGAAACAATTAACATAGTCTATAATGGTCCTGGGTTAGAAAGTGATAAAGCCTATTACTGGAGAGTAAAATGGTGGGATAAGCAAGGAAATGAAAGTGAATATAGTAATTCCAGCTTTTTTGAAACTGCACTATTTGAGGAATCCGATTGGAAAGCGAAATGGATTAGCAGAAAAGAATTTATTAAAAGAAAAGATCGCAGATTACATCAATACAAATACAATAAAAGAGGTTTAGTGGGTCGCTTAAAAGAAGTACATGCAATCTATTTAAGAAAAGAATTTTCCCTTATGAAAAAAATGAAATCAGCAAAAGCATATGTGTGTGGATTAGGATATTATGAATTTAGAATTAATGGTGAAAAAATTGAAAATCGTGTTCTCGAACCTGCACAAACAGACTATAATAAAGTAGCTTTATACTCTAGTTATGATATTACGGATTATTTGAAAGATTCTAATGCTATCGGAGTTATTTTGGGTAACGGTCGTTGTATTGAATTGTTTGGTTTTGACTTTCCAAAATTAATTTTACAGATTAATATCCTTTATGTTGATGGAAGCTGTGATACAATTCTCACCGATGATACTTGGAAAGGTTCAAACGGTCCAATTCAAGAAAATGGAATATATTATGGTGAGACTTATGATGCTCGACTTGAAATGCCCGGTTGGGACAAACCAAATTATGACGATACAAAGTGGTATAAAGTTGCTATTGTGAGTGGTTATAGTCTAGCTTCTCAGATGATGCAACCTATCCAGGTTACAAAGACTCTTAAACCTATAGACTTAAATATTCCTAAACCAGAAACTTTTGTCTTCGATTTCGGCCAAAATTTTACTGGATATGTAAAGTTAGAAGTTAAAGGGCCGAGAGGTACGGAAATACGATTAAGATTTTCAGAGTTAATTTATGAAGATGGAACTATTAACATAGCGACAAACCAGGGTGCTCGAGCAACTGACATCTATATCTTAAAGGGAAATGGATACGAAATTTATGAACCACATTTTACTTATCATGGATTTAGATATGTAGAAATGACGGGATTTCCAGGAGTACCTAATAAAGAGAGTCTAGAAGGAATCTTTTTTCATTCTAATGTAGAGAATGTTGGATCATTTAATTGCTCTAATGATTTAATAAATAAAATTCATAATAATGTGATATGGGGTCAATTAAGTAACTTGATGAGTATTCCTACTGATTGTCCTCAAAGGGATGAAAGGCAAGGTTGGATGGCAGATGCACACCTCGCGGCAGAAGAAGCAATTTTGAATTTTGATATGGCTCGATTTTACACCAAATATTTACGCGATATTAAAAATTCTCAGAAAGATAATGGTAGTATATCAGATGTAGTACCTCCGTATTGGAATTTTTATCCCGCAGATCCCGCCTGGGGGGCCGCATACATTACAATTGCTTGGTATATATATTGGTATTATAATGATACCCGCATATTAGAAGAAAATTACGATGATTTAAAGAAATATGTAGATTTTCTTAGTTCTATCTCTGAAGAAGATTTGATTCTATGGGGTAAATATGGTGATTGGTGTCCACCTAATAGCGTTGTATCTCGAAAGACTCCAGTAGCATTAACATCTTCTTGGTATTATTATCACGATACTCTTTTTCTTTCTAAGATCGCTAAAATATTAGGAAACCGCTTAGACTATGATTATTATGCATCAAAATCAAAAAACATTAAAGAAGCTTTTAATAAAAGATTTCTAAAATTCATATATGAGGTAACTAAACTCTCTCCAACTGATGACGCAATTAGCCAAACATCAAATGTTTTACCTTTGTACTTAAAAATGGTTCCTGAAAACAAGCATAATGATGTTATTAAATCTCTCGTCAATTCCATTAAAGAAGATTACGATTATCATTTTAATACGGGCATAGTTGGAACAAGGTATATTTTTGATGTCTTAACAGATAATGGTTATCCAGAAATAATCTATAGGATGATAAACCAAAAATCTTTCCCTGGATATGGTTATATGATTAGAGAAGGTGCTACTACTTTATGGGAACGATGGGAGAAATTAGAAGGGAGTGGAATGAATTCACACAATCATATTATGAATGGATCGGTGGACACTTGGTTCTACAAAACACTTACAGGGGTTTCTCTAAAGGAGCCTGGATGGAAAATGTTACAAATTAAACCCTTTATACCCTCAGATATGGCATATGCAAGTTGTAAGATTAACACCATTAAAGGTACTGTAGCTGTTTCTTGGGAAAAAAAAGACAGGTTCTTAGATTTGAAAATAAATATTCCAGTTGGTGTGAAATCAGAAGTTTGGCTTCCTTTAGAAAAGGTAGAGTCTGAAATTAGAGAGGGAGATAGACTACTATTCAAAAATGGTAGCTATGACGCGAAAAACACCAATATAGAATGCTTAGAGAAAAAAGAAAATTGTATAATTCTATATATTGGATCTGGCTCTTACGAGTTTAAAGTGTCAAATAGTTAAAGTTACAGAAATAAAATAAAAAAGTTAATTATTATTATTTTTTACTTTGCTGAATCATCTTCTTGCATGATACCTAATTTATTACCTTCGGTATCTTTAAACATGTAGAAGTATCCTACTGTAGGAACAGTAATTTTTGGTGTTTCTAAAGTTCCGCCACTTTCTTCAATTTTTTTACTAAATTTATCGACTGAAGTAACTTTGATATAGTTAAAAATCTGATCTTCAGGTTGCTCCCGCTTTTGTATTCCCCCACCTATCCCCTCTTCATCTTCTTCTCCAGCATCAATATTCCAATATTCTATTGGACCTTCCCATTTTTCAATTTTCCATTTAAAAACATCTTCATAAAAATTTTTTGCTCTTAATGGATCGTCTGCATTAATTTCAAAATGAACGACTTTAGGCATATGTTCCACTTCAATTTTTTAAAAATAAAAATTTGTTCTAGGATACTTATTAATATGTAACAATTTAAAAAATGTCACACACCTAAGGTTTTCAAACCATTCAAATCGGTTATAAAAGAAATAAACGCGATGCATGAGTATTAAAATTAAGAAAAAATAAAAAAAATATTAAGAGCAATATAATAATTTAAGGCAAGAAATCATCAAAGCCCCAATAGTGCTCTTCTTCTTCTTGGATAATATCTTCAAAAAGTTTTTTCGTTTTAATGTCTCCAAGTTTAGTCGCTTCTGCAATTACTTTTCTATATAAAACGATGGCGTAATTTTCTGCGTCTCTATCAAGTTTTATAAAGTCTTCTACCGAATTTCCAATTTCAGGTAATGGTTCGACGGTGGCTATAGATTCTCGATCAATTTCATAAATTCTTTCTGAAATTTTTTCCATGTGCTCCATTTCTTGAAGGAAAGTTTCTTTAAGAACTCCTGACACGACGCTTGCCTTATTTTTTCCAGTAACAACTTCTAAAGCAATTTTCTTACGCCTCATTCGCTCCAATCCTTCTGCCTTCTCGTGCTGGGTAGTATATTGAACGATTGCTGAGATTTCACTTGCGAGAGCCTTATTGAGTAGAGCAATATACTCTTCCCCGAAAATAGATCTCCATTCAGAATCAGGAGTTTCTCCTAAATCAGGCTCACTTTCCATCTCTAAATAATCCTGGAACTTTAATAAATGAACTTCTTCATCGCTATAAATCTTTGTAAACAAAACCCATGTTTCTCGGTCACCAATATTTTTAGCCGCTTCAATTAACTGGCGATACAATTCCAAAGCTTCTTCTTCTGCTTTATAGTCTAATTCAGCAAATTCTCTCATCGAATTTCCGATTACAACTTTATCTGGTTTAGTTGTTGCCTCTCCACCCAATAAATAAATTCGCTCCAGTATTTGAGCAAGATGTTTCATTTCTTCTATCGCAAAGTCCTTTAATAACTTTCCAAACTCGTCGTAAGTCGTACTTTCTAGTAAATAGTTTTCCTTGATCACTTTTCTCTTCAGTTTTTCCATTTTTGTGTGTTGCAGCATATATTGTGCCGATACTTCCATTTCACGAGCGACAGCTCTGTTTAATAATGCAAAATATTCATCAGTTGCTTTTACAATCATGTTAGATTCCTCTTCATAAAATTTACAATAAATGATGTTAGGATACTATTAAAAAGTTTATTATAACAAATTATAGTACTTCTGCCAAAAAACCTAACATAACAGTAAACTCTTTTATTAATTTTGGTTTAATTTAAAATATGAACTTCTTTACTAAAAATGATTTGCTGTCCATTAAAGAGAATATTGGCAAGATTGTTGAGTTAAATTTTAACGCTGAAAGTTCTGCAATTGTCTCCGAGTATGGAGGGCGTCTCTTAGGACTATTTCCAAAAAATGATGTTTTCAGCCTGCTGTGGATAAATCCAGATATAAAAAATTTAATAAAATCAAGACAAAGTGACATAGGTGGAGATCGATTTTGGATTTCTCCTGAAAGGGAATTTTTTTACGAGAAGCCTCAAACATGGGAAGGATGGTTTTGTCCTCACGGTTTGGATCCCGCTTATTACGAAACTTTAGCGATGTCTTCAAACTCGTGCACACTTTCAAGTCCAATAACTGTAGAATCACAAATAAAAAAAGAAATTTATAATGGAGAGATAACTCGTCAAATCTCCCTCATAAAAGATCCGATTTCGACAGGGTTGAGTTATTGTGGTGTCGAATTCGTAGATGACTGCGTTTTCTTCCAACCAAATTTACAGGTTAATGGTTGGTCGTTAGCTTGTGTAATTAGTGGCGGTTCTTCAAATCCCGGAACAGCTTTAATTCCTACGAAATCTAATCCAAAACCTTTATCTTATTTTCGAACTATCCCTCAAGATCGTTTACGCGTAGGAGATAATTATGTTGCCTTTAAAATCGATGTTGATGATATTTATAAACTGGCTATACGACCAGAAGATATTGATTTTTCCAGGAAGGCAAAAATCGGGTATGCACTTAAAATTCCTAATTCAGAAGAATATGGATTTTTGGTCAAGTTATCGGACGATATCCCTAAATCACAAAAAGAATGTTTTGATGTTTCTAGAGATCATCCCGATGAAGAGATTGGCGTAATTCAATCCTATAATTCTGAATCTGTAAACAAACCTTTATTGAATTTTGGAGAAATAGAACTCCAACTAAATCAGTTTGAAACTATTGATAATACATCTCACGGTAAAGCAATTCACCAAATTATTGGATATATCGGCTCAAAAAATGAAATTTTGAAAGTCATTGAGATATTTCTAGGAGTTACAAATCAAGATTTATTTTAAATAACTTAAATCAGCAGACTTTCTTTAGTTAATCTTTTTAAATCGAACATATTATTTAGTAATCAATAATAAAATGGATTGTAAGTTAAATGTCTACTGAAAAAAAATCAAGATATCGGAATTTAATTATTTTATATGTTCTTTACATCGTATTTTGGTTTATTTTGAGCGCGATAATGAAGGCTATTATCTTCCCAGAAGGAACGCCTAAAGCGTTGATTCAATTCATCCCTGTTGACGACGTCCTAGCTGAACTCGTTCTCGTATTTCTCGTACTCATCCCCATTTCTGGCATTATTGGGGTTCTACTAGGGGGATACATTTTATCCCCTATAATAATGATTTTGCATAAATTCTTCTATAGAACAAAAAAATTTTATGGCATCCAATTCGAGTCAGAAGATAAGAAATTTAGTTTGTTAAAATCGGGATTTTACCCCGTATTAATGGCTGTGAATCTTTCTTTTATTTTTTTAACGCCTGAAATCATTTCTTCGATATTAGGACCAGATTTAACAAATGAAATTGCATTTTCATCAGGAATTCCCGTTTTTTTTCGCGTTCTTAGTCAAGCAATACTTCTTATATTTATTTTTGGTGCATCTACTGTGTTATTTTCGCCCGTTTGGCTGTTGAGAGATTCTGGAATCGTATTTACGACTAAATATAAAGTTGAAAACTCAAACGAAACGCTATTAATAAAATCAATTGGGGAGTGGTTTCAGACGCTCTTAAAAGGTTACGCGGGAATTGGGGTACTTCTTACTTACATCTTCGTAATATATGATTTCGTAATACTATTTATTGATAATCTTGGGGATCCAAGAAATTTGTTAAACATTCCAAGTCTTTTCTTATGGCTTGGCTTACCTTTCTATTTAATTTTTTCAATGATTCCCGCCGTAATAGTACATGATGCTCTTAGGAAACGTCGATTAAGCTATGTGAGAAAAATTGCGAACAGAATCGGAATTCGAGATGCTGCAATTGTATCTTTTGAATTGAGAAAACAAGACGAAAGATCGTAAATTAGATTTAGTCTTCTTTTTAATAATAGTAAGATTATAAACTAAACCTAGACAATACATAATTAATTCTTAAACAAAATACATAAAGGTTTGAAAAATTGAAAAGTTCTACATTTACTTTTAAAGATAAGGACGATATTGATATATTCGTATACAAATGGGAACCGGATACTCCCCCTAAAGCAGTTGTACAAATCGTTCACGGTTTAGCAGAACATGCTAAACGCTACGCTGGGGTTGCTGAAGCTTTATGCAACGATGGTTACGAGTGTTACGCTAACGATGCGCGCGGTCATGGGAGGACTGCTGGTGATTTAACCGAAAAAACTTTAGCAGGGAACGCTGGAGTTTTAGGACCTAATGGATGGAGAGGTGTAGTAAACGATCTTCACGAACTAACAACCATAATTAAGAAAGAAAATCCCGAACTACCGATTTTCTTAATAGGGCATTCTTGGGGGGCTATGTTAACACAAGATTACATTCAAGACTCGGGTAATGAACTTAAAGGTGTGATTTTAAGTGGAACAAACGGAAAAGTGAGAGCGTTAGTAGTTAAAGCTGGGAAACTTATAATTAAAAGCGAAATTAAGAAACTAGGGACTACGGAACCAAGCCAAAAGATGCACGACATGAACTTTAAATCTAACAATCACGATTGGGATAATGAAGAAGGAGCAACGGGATTTGAATGGCTTAGTAGAGATAAGGAGGAAGTTCAGAAATATATCGACGATCCTTGGTGTGGTTTTGTGGCCCCTGCCAATGTCTGGTTAGAATTTCTCCACGGATTTGAGAAAATATACGACTCGAAACAGGAACAAAATATACCAAAAGATTTACCAATCCTCTTCATCTCTGGTTCGCTATGTGTTATAGGTAATAAAACAAAATGGGTTATGGATATGATTAATCGACTTAAAAAGTACGGTATTAAGGACATAACCTATAAATTCTATCAAGATGCTCGACACGAAATTTTTAACGAAATTAATCGAGATGAAGTGTTTAAGGATGTAATTAGTTGGCTTAACTCACATCTCTAAGATCTAAATACATATCACTAATTTTTTTTTCTGTTTAATGAGATCTAAGACATCGAAAGCAAAATAATTACCACAATAATTACAAATGAAATAAACACGATACACCATAATCCATAAAAATATCTGTTATATTTCGCTACTTGAGCGTTTTTCTCATTACTGATTTCCTTTCCACAATTTGGACAATATGATGGAAGGTCTCCAAACAAAAAATTAGCTCTTATAAAGGGATTAACCTTAGGATAGATTTTCGCCCCACAGCTTTCACACCTAGGCCTTTTAAATGTCATCTTTTTTAAACTCATATTATTTGTTATTTAGATATTATTTAAACCTTCTGACAGTTTAGTCATATTGTACATGACTTAACGGACATATATAATTATATTATATTTGTTAGGAATTGTCTATAATGTTATCAATGATGGCCGATTCCAACAGAAAAAAACTTTGGATTTAACCGGGGATAAAATTCTTATCAAACAAAAATCGTTTTTAAGATAACTATTGCTAAATCATGCAATTACTATTTTGAATTAATTATTTGATTTTAAGGAGTGGAGGGTTGAAAATTAAAAATATTAGTGATCTAGATTAAACCAACCTTCTTGGAGCGTAAACAAGCCTTCTTCTTGTGCTGTTCTGTTAAGGCATAATTTCGAAAGGGTATAATAGGTATGATTATAAAAACTTTTACCATCAGTTTCGGCGCAAATCTCGTCGTACGTGCGCTGAACAAAAATCCTCCGAGCTTTGAGAACTTCTAAACTGTCCATGAACTTACTAGGAACTCTCAAAATTTAATAAATATTGGACTCTACAAATAATATATTTCATTAGAAAGAATTTTAATTAATAATGCAAACTAGTTCTTAGAGGCGAATTTAATATAGATATTAAACGACATGCAGGTGCTGATAGAGAAATGCCTCATGCACATCTATATCATGCATTACTGCCAGTTATATTTTGGGTAATCTGGTTCCTGGACTTACAAGTATTTCAATTAACCACGTTTTTAAACAATTATATACCCTTGTTAATAAGAATTCTTATCTTTATTGCAATTTTCAGCGTTGCCTTGGTTTTTATCTGGAAATCTCATAAATTTTTATTTCAATCCCATGAACCTCCAAATCAACTAATCTCGGGAGGAATTTTTAGGTATGTTAGAAATCCTATGTATCTTGGGATATTAATAATTTATATTTCCCTAATATTCTTAAACATTTCATTGATTAGCATTGTTGTATTCATTATCGTATATCTCGTTTATAATAAAATGGTAGATTTCGAGGAAGATGTCCTTGAAGCCAGATTTGGAGAAAAATATAAAGAATATCAAAGAAAAGTGCCCAAATGGATTCCAAATCCGTTTAAAAAATAATAAAAGAGTCTGAATTTTTTTTTTTAAAATTTTTTTATCCTGTCATTCTTTTGTTAATCTGCAAATGGATTCCAGATTATTTCCAATATTTTAAATTTTTCCATGTTTCTTTATCTATCTCTAAATCTCGGCATTCCTGTCCCAAGTCCTTTTTATCAACAAAAGTTTCTATTTTAGTATGATCTAAAAATTTACTATGAAGAATATCTTGATATAAATATTTATTAAATTATTATCTAATTAACCGCCACAATTCACATCTCTAACATTTAAACACCTATTATCAACTATTTTTTTGTTTTGTTTTGTGAGTCCATTTAAAAATAAAGTATACAATAGTTAACCAATACAATTACATTTAATAACTAAGAGATTGAAAAATGAATAAAAATTCTAAATATTCAATTGACCTTAAAGTTAAATTTGGGCCTCTAGAAATTATCGAAGTCCCAAAATTAATAGAAAAAAGTACTGAGAAATGGCAGAATATGTCTCTTTGTACTGTGAATAATTCTGTTATTAGATTGGCAGTGATCGAAGGGGAATTTCATTGGCATAAGCACGATAAAGAGGACGAATTCTTTTTTGTTATCGATGGACTCCTTTTAATCGATCTAGAAGAAAAAGTAATTGAACTAAAATCAAAACAAGGTTTTACCATCCCAAGGGGGACAATCCATAGAACTAGAGCTCCTACTCGCACATCCGTTTTAGTAATAGAAGACTATACTGTGAAACCGACAGGAGATTGAATTATTGAAGGGAGTGAGAGGAATCATTAATCCAGAAGATATTAATTCTAACAATCAAGACGATTTACAGCTAAAGTCCACAGGACGGCTTTTTATGAATTATATCAGTAAAATTGTCGTAGGTTTATACTCGTATTTACAAGATCATGACGATAAAGAAATTGAGGCTTTGTTTAGCAACGCTATAGATGTTTTTAATGCTTTAGGATCTTGGGTATATGGGGGATGCTCCCCTAAAATTGTGTATCCAAATCTTCAATTGTTTGTTAATAAAGCTAACATAAGTACTACTGAAAATTTTTCACATCTTTTGGATTACATCAATTGGATCGGCAACGGGCTTTATAAACTATTAGAGGAGAATCAATGGATCGAAGACCATTACTATGAAAGTTTTACTTTAAAACAGAGTAACGACGTAACAACAGGATTGTTATTTATGTGGCGTCTTGGGTGGTTGATTGAGAATATGAAAGACATTTCAAAAGAAAACAATGCTCCAACCTTGCTACAATCCTGTGAAATCTTTAATAACTTATTTGACGCTTTTGGAGGATGGATTTATAATCAGGAGGGATTAATTAATATAACTCGGAGTTTTCATGAGTTCAAGAAAATTTTTGAAGCGAAATTTGATCCCGCGTATAATGAATTATTGGAAGAGACTAAAAATACAAAGGAAAATATTGCTAAATTCCTCCAAAGATTGAAATAATTTCACATTAATTTACAGAATTCTTCTCATATAATTTTTCTTATAGAATATGTGATAAAACTTTTTAACACACGTTGATTACATTTTCATATGCAAATTGTAGATAAGAATACCACTGATAACTATTCTATAGTGAAAACTCCTGCTTTTAAAATATGGATAGCACTTCTTATATTCGCTTTAATAGAAGTAATTCTAATTTTCCTACTTGAACCTTTATTGCGAGTTAATTTCCCACCTTTGAATCCAGATACTGGTCCTGAAGACTATTATTGGAAGTTAAATGTTCGGGATGCTTTAACTATGATAATCACTTGGACTTTCTACGCGGCTCACCAACTCTCAGTTTGGATTGTTATTATTTGGGCACATAAAAACTACCATGGAAAGAAACTTGATGAAAAGAAACTTCTTACATATACTTGGGTTATGGCAGTTATACTAGTAGGATTTACTTTGCTGCATTTACTTCAAACGCAAATATGGTACGATGGTCTCGCTCAAGATGTCCCCATCTTTACGAGTCAAGGAAGTGTGATTATTATGCTTTCGATTCTTTTAGTAATGCAAAACCCCAGACGCGGAATATTTTTCGGTATTAAGGGAGGAAAATTAATGCGACCTGAGGTTGCAAGCACTTTCATGAAGAGTCATCAGTTAATATTCAGTTGGGCTTTAGTATACACTTTTTGGTTCCATCCAATGGACTCTTCTCCCGCTTTGCTCAGTGGATTCTTTTTCATGGCACTTTTATTTACACAGATGGTATTAGCTTATACCAGATTGCATTATAATAAGTGGTGGGTACTAATCGTAGAAACATATGTTTCTATACACGCCACGATAGTAGCAGTCGCTCAATGGATCGATTTTGGTTCACAGCCCATGTGGGCTATGTTCTTGCTGGGATTTCTCGCAATGCTCATATTCACATACATTCATGGATTGGGATTGCCAAATTGGCTCCGGTGGGCTATAGTAGTAGCTTATTTCGTATTTATGATTTTCATATATATTCCCTTACCATTTGGTTTTGGTCGAGATATAGCTAATTTGCTCAGATTAGAATTCCTTTGGATACCGATAATACTATTCCTCATTGCGTTCATTGCTGCCGCTATCGCTCATGTGTACGTAATCATTCGAAATAAAAGAAGTTCTAAATAAATATATCCAAATTTTATTTTTTATTTTTAATAATTTTTAGGGATTACTACCTTTCATCAATTAGAGAAGTTGTACTAACGCACCGTTTATAAATTTCATAATTTATTATCTTATCAACTATACTTAAAATAATATATAATAGCCGTACATCATCTATGTTTAATTTATAAACATAAGTAAAATATACTTAAGATACTTTTTTTTTAATAAGTAAATCCTAATTTTCAATAAACAATAATATGTGAATAAAATGACTTCAGATAAAAAGAAACTAGTATTACAGGCACTGAATATTATAACATTAGTGTTAACCATAGTAATCAATTATGCTGCAACCTTAATACCTTTAGGTCTAGGAGACACAGGATATATATCTTCTTTGTATCCAAATTTATTTGTCCCTGCTGGTATAACTTTTAGCATATGGGGCGTAATTTATTTATTCCTGGGAATTTTCGTTGTATATCAAATTCGCGATGTGTTCAAACAAGAAAAGGTTGAAATGGCGTTTCTCGATAAAATAAGCTACTTATTTATTTTGAGCAATATTGCCAATTCAATTTGGATTTTATTCTGGCACTATGGATTAATATACCTTTCAATATTTGCAATGTTAGGTATCTTGCTCTCTTTAGTAGGAATATATCTAAGACTTGAAATTGGAAAAACTAAGGTTAGCACGCGTGAGAAATGGTTTGTTCATGTACCTTTTAGTATTTATCTTGGATGGATAACGGTCGCTACAATCGCAAATGTGACAGCTGTTTTAGTTAGTGCTGGAGTAGAATATGGGGGAATTTTAGCAGAAATTTTAACAATTACCGTGATTTCCGTTGCCGTATTAATTACTCTTGCAATCTTGTATATAAGGAAAGACTATACTTATAGCTTAGTTGTGTTATGGGCAGTTCTTGGAATATTTCTCCAACAGTCGGTTTCTAACCTCACAATTGCAACCACTGCTATAATTGCACTAGTTATAATCGCCGCTGGTATACTCTTTACAATAATTAGAGCCAGAAAATAACAAATTTTTGACTTTTAAAATACGAAATTAATTTTTTTTTTTTCCACTTCTTTTAATTTATATAAAAAAATTTAAGCTAAAAAAAATATAATAAGTGAATTATGAGCGGAAATAAAATTAAGAGATTCACTAGTGCTGAAAAAGTCATTCTTTACACAGGTATTTTATTAATCGCCTTGTCTTTTATAAGCGAAATAAATTTTCATTACATTCAAGGATTTATGCCAGATTTAGTAGATAACGATATTTTTTGGAGAGCTGAAGCTGTAGAGGCTTTCAATTCAATGAGTTTTCTTATTATAGGTATAATTCTGATAACAATTGCTTTTAACTTTTCAAAGAGGAGAATCAATACTACATAGAAAATATATTAATAATGTGATGATTGAGTCTTTAATTAAAAAAGTATCAATATTCTCCAATTTATCAAATAAAGAGGTTAATTTTAAATAGTGGTATAGTTTGAATAGATAATATTATGGAGGAAATTATTTTTTACATAGGAATAGGATTATTTTCCTTTACCAGTTTTTTGTTTCTTGTTTTAAAAAAGAAGAATTCTGAAGTTGCTTCGCTCAATTTGATTGTAAATTTTGTTACAATTGCTTCTTATATTTTGATGGTGAGTGAATTAGGTGTAATCACAGCATTAAGTGGAGATTTAATATACTGGACAAGATGGGCGTTCTATGCGATGAGTTGTTCATTCTTGATGTTTGAAATTTCAAAGATTCTGGAGATAGATATTAGAACAACAATGGAAATTATAGTATTTAACATAATAGTAATGGTAACTGGATTATTAGCAAGTATCACACAAACTCCTGTGAAATGGCTCTTTTTCGCACTAAGCTCTCTAGCTTATATATATATACTGTTTCATATTGGAAAAAATCGCTCTGAACAGAATTTCATATTTGCTTTTGTCGTTGTATTTTGGTCTGGGTTCCCTTTAGTCTGGTTATTATCACCTGCAGCATTTATGGTTTTGAATTCTTTCTGGACTGCTCTAATCTACTTAATCCTTGACTTGATCACTAAGGTCTATTTTGGAATACATACAACATTAAAATTTGCTGAAAAATAAAAAATTTTGATTTAATTTTCTTTTTTTTTTTTTAAAAATTTGGATATCGATAATGTTTTTAAAACAATTCTATCTAACCAAAAATGAAACGAACCTATTTCTCAAACAACTTGGCTATAATTTGACAGTTACAATCACAACAATTATTGCATTGATTCTAATTGCTGTTGCTATGCTCTATACTATATTAAAAGCAAAAAAATAACTCATTTAAGCTTAATTTATAATAAGATTGAATTTTTTTTCTTCTTTAAATTTCCTTTTATATCACATTTTAAAGCATAAGAAATTAAAAAAAAAGGGATTTTAGAAATTAAAACAATTGATAATTCTCACAATATTATTTAGAAATTATTCTCTTCAAGCTCCTTTGAAAAAAAATTCATTATTATTAAAAAAAAATAATTATTTTTGATCTATAATTCAGGCATTTCAAGTCCTACAAGTGGTAATGCCTCTGCTCCTGACATGTAAAATTCCATATCGTTTCTATATCCCTCAATTTCAGAGTACATAAGTATTTGTTTATAGGCTAGATTCATGAATTCCTTTAATTTCCCTTCTTTTACTTCAGAAATCGTAAAGGCTTTCATTCCTTCCGGAGTTGTTCTCACGCCTACGCGTACAATAACTTTAGATATAGTTTTATCAGGTGGAAATTGTTTCAAGACTTCAAGATATTTTTTCCCTACTTCAGCGGATTTACTTGTTGGAAACCAAGAGGTAGATACAACCAAAACCATAATTCTCACCTTTGGGTAATTTAATTTTATTTTTAATTAGATTTAGCATTGTTTATTATGCTTAAAAATGATTTAAATCTTACTAATTTGTCAATTCTTATTTTTTAAACGGATCTTTAAACTGCATTCTATATAATTGATTATAAAAGCCATCCATTTCAACCAATTCTTGATGTGAACCTTGCTCTATGATTTGACCTTTATCTAACACAATTATTCGGTCTGAATTAATTATTGTAGATAATCTATGAGCTATTGATATACTCGTGCGTCCTTTCATTAAAGTTTCTAAAGCTTGTTGAATTAAAAGTTCACTATACGGGTCAATTGATGAAGTAGCTTCATCTAATATTAGGATGGGGGGATCTGTTATTAACGCTCTGGCAAATGCGATTAATTGTTTTTGACCTTCGGATAATCTACTTCCTCTTTCACCAACAATCGTGTCATAACCCTCTCTAAGCTCCATTATATATTCATGAACCCTTACTTTTTTAGCAGTTTCTATTATTTCTTCATCAGTGGCATCCAATTTTCCATATCTAATATTTTCTTTAATAGTTCCGGAAAACAGAAAATTATCTTGTAGGACGATCCCCAATTTATTTCTTAAACTTTTAATTTTCAGATTCTTTAGATTGAAACCATCAATTTTTATCTCACCATCTGTAGGATCATAAAATCTACTTAATAGTTTGATGAATGTACTTTTTCCAGCCCCAGTATATCCGACTAAAGCTAATCTTTCCTTAGCATTAATTTTGATATCAATATTTTTCAAAATTGGAATACCTTCTTCATAGGAAAAGTTTACATTATTATACTCTATTCTGCCCTTAATATTTTGAATTTCAATAGCATTTTCTTTTTCATTAATAGAGAGATTTTCGTCTAAAATTCGAATTATTCTTGAACCTGCTGCTAAGGAGTTTTGTAATAGAGTCATAAAACCCATAAATGAAAATAATGGTTCAAAAAACGAGAAGAGGTAAAAAACAAACGCAATTAAGGTTCCTTGGGTTAAGGTTCCTTCACGTATCAAAATACCGGATGTAAATAATACTGAACTAATTCCTAAGGCTATAATTATAATAACAATTCCAGGGATATATGCCATTAATTTAGCGGTTTTCATAGTTGTCTGTTTTTCTAATTCAGTTGCCTCATTAAACTCTTTAAGATTGCTTTCTTCTTCTGCAAATGATTGTATAATCCGCATTCCCATAATTGATTCATCTAATGTACTCGTCACAGTAGCAATTCTTTCTCTTAATTCCTTAAAATATTTTTTTGCTTTTCTTATTAGAACTCCAGCAATTCCAAAAAATAGAGGAACAATCAAAAACGAAACTAGTGTTAAAGTAGGACTCAGTAATATCATAAAGAATAAAGCGCCCAAAATTAAGAAAATATTGCTTAATGAAATTAAAAGTCCTGATTGAATCAATTGTTGAATTGTATTAATATCACCGGTTAAATAGTTAATTTTTTTCCCAGTCGTTCGTTTTGGACTTTCATGGTAATCTAATCCTAATTTTTGAAATTTTACAAATAATTCATATCTTAAGTTATACATTGTTAAAGTTGCTAATTTCGAGATAATATATCCTTGAGCAATTCGTGATAATACTCCAACAATAGTTAAAATAAAGAAAAATGTACCTAATAGCATTACAATCTCAATATTGCCTTCAATAGCACCAATCCCTCCACCTAATCCATCATCAACTAATGACCTAAAAATTAATGGAGTAAACCAATTTATGATAATATTAGATATGGTGAAAACCATAAGAGGATATAGCAACTTTTTATTAGTATAACCAACGTATTTAATTAATCGCTTTATAATTTTGAAAGTCCCTACCTTAGGTTCTTCCTCTTTTTTTAACATTTCCGCCTTTTTCCTCTTCTTCCACATTTTTAGGCTCTCTGCTCGACTTTTAATGTTAAATAAAGCTTTTTATATATGCCAAGATCTTGAGTCATTAATTCTTCGTGAGTTCCTATCTGAGAAATCTCCCCTTTTTCTAAAACAATAATTTGATCTGCATTTCTTACACTCGATAAACGTTGAGTTATAAGAAAAGTAGTTGAATCTTTGAATACTTCCTTAAAATGCTTTTGTATCCTATATTCCGTGTCAACATCAACAGAAGAGGTTGCATCGTCAAGAATAAGTATTTTTGGGTCTATAGCAAGTGCTCGAGCAATGGCAATCCTCTGTTTTTGTCCACCTGATACAGTCGTACCTCTTTCACTTACTAATGTATTATATTTTTCTGGTAATTCTTCTTCAATGAATTGATGAATATCTGAAGCTATGGCTACTTTTTTAATACCATCTAAATCAATTTCTTTATCTCCAAAAGCAATATTATCTTTTATAGAACGTGAAAACAATAACCGGTCCTGGGAAACATAACCAATTTGTTTCCTTAATGATTTGAAAGTTACATCTTTAACATTTACTCCGTCTATCAAAATTTCTCCTCTTGAAACATCATAAAACCGAGGTATTAATTTGATAAGGGCAGATTTTCCTGATCCTGTTGGACCCAATATAGCAATATTTTCTCCTGGCTTAACTTTAAAATTAATATTCTTTAAAACATAGTAATCACTATTTTGGTCAAAGGTAAAATACACATTTTTGAACTCAATCTCTCCCTTAATTGCAGGTAACTCAATAGCATTTTGTTTTTCTTGCACTATTATTTTAGAATTTAGGATATGAGTAATCCTCTCGCATGTTTCACTGATTACAGGCATATTTCCTAAAAATTGTGATATAAAATATAATGGTGCTATTGAAAAATTTAAAACCATCACAAAAGCAAATAAATCTCCAAAACTAAGACTGCTATTAAGTACTAAAAAACCTCCAAAAAGCATTACTATTAAGAAGGCGATATTATCAATAAGATGGATAATAGGATCAAAAATTGCTTTTAGCTTTATAATTCCCATTGAATCTGTATAATAAGCGTCGTTTGTTTTTGTAAACTTTTTAATTTCATGGACTTCTCTTCCAAATGATTTCACTACTGTAATTCCTTGAACATTTTCTTGAACAGCATGTGTTAAATCTGCATAAGTTTTTCGTGATTTCTTAAAAACAGGTCTCAATTTCTTTCTAAAAACCAACAATGTGTAAAATAATGCAGGAGATATAATTAAAACAAATAAAGCTAACTCCATATTTATAATAAATAACACTACAAAACTGAACGAAAAAGCAACACACTCTCCAATAAAGTACTGTAAACTATTTCCTAGAAATTCTTTGAGTAAATTCACATCGCTTGTTGTGCGAGATATTAACTCTCCAGTTTTGTTTTTATCAAACCACGACCATGACATTATCTGAATAGTAGAAAAAAGATCATTTCTCAGATTATAGATAATTCTTGCTCCAGTCCATCGATTAAGATAAGTACGGACTCCCAAAAGAACCCCTGCAATTCCTTGTATGAGAACAACAGTTAAAACTATTGGAAAAATGTTAACAATCGATATACTGGGTGTAACTAAAATATCAACGGCTGGTCCTAAAAAGAGAGGAAATGTTAAAAAAAGTATTGATTGAAGCATACCAATAATCAAAATCGCTACAAATAGCTTCCTATACTCCCAAAGATAAGAAAGTATTTGTTTGACTGGGGTTTCATACTCCTTATTAAGAAACCTCTTTCTACGCTCTAAAAAACCTACTTGCTTATTCTTACCCATAATTATACATATTTTTTCTTGGTTATATGTTTAATTTAGATAAAACTAATTAACACTAATTTTACTCTTCAATCTCCCATGATTCAGCAAAATCATAATTATATATATAAATTAGAAATCCATTTTTATTTTTATATAACATTTGTCTTATTTCATACTGACTCAATAAAATAACAAGCTTGTTTAAAAGTTTTGGTAATGAATTTTCCAGATTTAGAAAACTTGAGACTTGTAAGCAAGTTTAAAATGGGATAAAATATATTAATACATAATCGAATACACACGAATACACAAACATTTATATATGAAAAAAATAATATACTAATTAGAAACAAAAAAATAAAATTAAAAATTAAAATTAAAAAATAAATTGGAGGAAAATATGATGACATATAACAAAAAAATAGGATTAAAAGAAGTAAAATGCAAAATATACTCCCAGGTTTTAACAAATTCTTTTGTTAACTACTAAATATTAAAATTTTTTTTAATTTTTTATAATGCACACACATACACAATAAAATCAAGATCACAAATAAAAAGTATTGTAATAAAATAACAGAAAAACAAGAATAACATTTCAAATCTAAAGAAAAGAAAAAAAAAGAAAAAAAAAGGAGGAAAAAAATAATGAAAATATCAGGATCGGGAAAACTCTCTGAGATGAATATTAAAGATAATATAGTAGCCTCAGGTTCAGTTAAAATGGATGGAAATATTGAATGTTTAGGTTTTAGATCTTCTGGTTCTGCGAGAGGAGAGGGAAACCTAACGGTTCATGGTGATGTTAAAAGTTCGGGGTCGTTCAGAATACTCGGAGCCCTTTATGGAGACGGGAATGCTAAATTTTCTGGTTTGACAACAATTGGAAAGGAAATTGATGTTAAAGGAGTATTAGAAAACTCTGGATCGCTAAGAGCAGGAGATAAGGTTGATGCACACAAAGGTGTGAGATTTTCAGGTTCTACTAAGGTTGATGGTGGATTAAACTCAGACGAGACTATTGAAATTGATGGGTCAATTACAGTCAGGGAGGGTATTAAAGCAAATAATGTATTTATCGGGACACAAACTTTATTTGGTGGGAAAAAAATCTCTAAGCACCCTTATAAAGTGTTTGGTAATATATTTGCATCGAATGACATTGAAATAATTAACACATTTGTACAAGGAGATGTTAGAGGTCGATACGTGAAAATTGGTAAGCGGACCGAAATTACAGGAAAGGTTTACTATATTGACACCATTGAAATTGACGCAAAAGCAAATTTAGCTCAAGCTCCTATTCAGATTTCCGAAATAAGCGAAAATAAATTACAAAAATAATTAACGAATTAAATGGAGGATAAGTATGTATAAGGAACCAGGAAATAATAATGAAAACAATAAAAATGAGAAGGAGTTAGAAAGGATAAGGAGAAATATAACATACGAGTTAGAAGACATTAAAGATGAGCTTATGGAGGAACTTGCAGACCTACACGAAGATTTTAAGGATGAAATGGAAGATTTAACGGATACTAAAGAAGATATTAAAGAAGAATTAATAGAAGAATTACAGGATTTACAAGATGAGAGGAATTATTTATTACGTGAAATTGGGGATACCACCAAAGATTTAGAGTCCTTAGGAGAGAATGCAAAAGAGCAAATTGAGCATGCTAGAGAGAAACTTGAGCAAGTAAGGTCTAAAACAGAAAAACAAAAAGAGAAATACCGAGATAAAATGCGAAAAAAACTAGAAAAAGCACAGAAAAAGGCAGCAAAACGAATTAATATCTCAGTTGACGAAGATACCAGCGATGAGTGGAGGAATTGGTCGGAAGAGTTAGGCTCCTCAGTATCGGAATTGATTCGAAAATCGATGAAATTCGTGAAAAACAACATTGGTGACCTCTCAAAACTAGAAGAATTTGGAGAGAGGCTTGAAGAAGGACTTTTAGAAGAATTAGGTGATTTAGAGGGATTGGGAGATAAATTAGAGCGTGAGTTTAAGGGGAAAAAAGGTAAACCTAAAATTAAAATCGATTTATCCACTTCAAGTGCTAAAGCAAATTCAAGCGATAAAGACCGAATTAAAAAGAGAGTTAGGGGTCTGATTAAACTACAAAATAGTTTACCAATCGAAAAACTTGCTCAGGCACTTAATCGCGCAAGCGAAGACGCTGAAAATCTTATTTACGAATTAGTTGACGAAGGTATTGAAGGATCTTTGGAGGAAGGCGTGTTTAAATTC
>JAEOTS010000014.1 GCA_016839745.1 Promethearchaeota archaeon | reverse complement strand
TTACAAGATTCGAATTTCTTTCTCCTTTGTTTTTAAGTTTGGGAACGTAAATTAGAGCTTCCTTGTATATTTGGTTAGCTTCTAAATAATTATTGGCATAAAGACAAGCTTCTCCAGATTGTCTAAATAACTCAATACTAGTATCATATCGCTCTATTTCCATAAATGTGTTGGCAGCATTAATGAAACATCCTTTAGCTCCTTCATATTCGTCTAATTTAAGCAGTAAATTTCCTGCTAAGTGGTAATTTTTACCGGCTTTTTTAAATTGTCTCGCTTTAAAAAGTTGCTCAGCTTTTAACAATTGTTTTTTAACTTCTAATCTTTGGTCCTTTCCCATTTAAAAATCACATAATAATTAATTAATTGTGAAATTAAAAATTAAGGTATAATTTTGACTTTTATAGTGGTTAAGAATCAAATAAAATAAAAAAAAATTTTTAAAATTAATAAGCCATCAGGAGAAGAATGAATGCCACCATGATGATTGTTCCACTGACCGGAGTAACCCAAGTAAAGATTACAAAACCAATGATGAGTACAACCCACCACGAATAAGGTATTTTGATATCGATTTTGTCGTATAGAGTTAAAAGTAAGATTATAGCAAAAATAATTCCTACAATTGCTTTAGCTATCCCAGTTATGCTTCCCCCTATAATACCCATGATTGATTCATAAATTAACCAACCGGCACCAATCAAGACAACTATTTTTGAGGCGGTATATGATTTCTTTTGACTTAATATCTCTAATATTGCTGCTGTTATTACTAAAATCCCCGCTAGAAAAGTGGAAGAAGCGGATCTTACTACGAATTCAAGAAGTAGCAGAAGGATTCCTATGATAAGGAGAACCCACCATATATACGGAATCTTGAGCTTCTTAAAATCAATAATTTCTAAAGAATCAAAGACTACAAATGCAATAATTAAGCCTAAAATCCCAAGTAAAATAGCTATCAAATCTACAGTGTAAAAATAGAAAATACTATCTCTGATTAGGATTAACGTACCTATAAGAGCAACAACTTTAGAGGCTGAAATTCCAACTTTAGAAGTTTCACCCATAATTTCTCACAAAAATTTGTTTAATTGTATCCTAATTCTATTTAGAACTAGAATATAACTAAAACTAGAAAGGTTCATATTTATATTTTTATACTAATTTATATCGGAAGTTTAATAGGTTAAACTTCAAAAGTTTAAAAAATAGGGGGTAAAACTTTTTTTTCCGATACCATCACAAAATGGTCCGTCTTATCGCGACTATTATTTTTTCGCGATAATCATTCTTTCGGTTTAATCTTTTTTCTTTTTTTCTTCAGAATCTTTTTTTTCAGCTTCTTTTATTAGAGATTCTTTAATAGGATTGGTGCCTAGATTCTCTATTATTCCAGATACTCGGGTGACTTCTTCTTGAAATTTTTGACCCTCAGCTGCACTACAGCTAAACATTTGGATTCTCTCCGGAGCTACTCCAGCTGTTTTTAAAATTTCCTTCGTGTATTCTACGTTTTTTGCCGCTACTAAATTCCCAGTTTCATAGTCACACTCGCCTTCGTATCATCCAGCAACAATTACACCATCTGCTCCCTTTCCAATAGCTCTCATCATTAAACTTGGCGTAACTCTTCCCGTACAATTTATCCGTATTGGTCTAATTGTTGCGGGATATTGAGCTCGAATCGTTCCTGCCATGTCTCCTGCGCCATACCCTCATTTCCAACACATAAAGGCTAAAATTTTTACTTGGTCTTTTACTTTCACTGTCATATTTTACACCTCTCTATATCTCTTCCAAAATAGCATCAATTTGTTTTTCGTATTGGGGTTCACGATAGTACCTTAAAGTTATTGCTTCTGAGGGACAATTGGCTAAACAAGCACCACAACCTCTACATAGGATTTCGTTAACTTCAGCACCATCAGATTCTACTTTAATAGCGTCATAAGGGCAATTTAGTTGACATAATCCACATTTCGCACATTTTTCGTTATCGACAGTTGCACGAATAAGGAGAATTCGGTATTTATCCTTCATCATTAATCTTGCTAGAGAAGA
>JAEOTS010000095.1 GCA_016839745.1 Promethearchaeota archaeon | reverse complement strand
GCTAAATCTAACTCAGATTGAGAGCGTGAGAAATTTAGAAATTTGCACCCAAATACAAGTGGAGGACAAGCGGGTCTCATGTGTACTTCTTTAGCTCCTGATTCAAACAACCTCTCAACCTGTCTTCTAAGTTGAGTACCTCTTACAATTGAGTCTTCACAGAATAAAAGACGTTTATCGGCGATAAGTTCTTTAATTGGGATAAGTTTCATCTTTGCAACTGTATCTCTAATGGATTGTTCTTGAGGCATGAAACTTCGAGGCCAAGTTGGTGTATATTTTACAAAAGGTCGCGCATAAGGAATATGAGCTTCGTTTGAATACCCTAACCCATGAGCGGTGCCAGAATCGGGGATACCTGCAACAAGATCAATTTCCAAATCATCATCCCTTCGTAAACACGCACCACATTTGTACCGAACAGCTTCAACATTTATGCCTTCATAATTAGAAGCAGGATAACCATAATAAACCCATAAAAAAGAACAAATTTGTAATCTATCCCCAGGAGGAACTAACTGTATTATACCTTTATCATTAATGAAGATAATTTCACCAGGTCCCATGTATTTCGATATTTCATATCCTAGGTTTGGAAAAGCACACGATTCCATAGCGACAGCATAAGAACCTTGTTTTTCCCCGATTACGAGAGGAGTTCTACCCAATTTATCTCTAGCCGCAAAGATGCCTTCTTCTGTAAGGATTAGTAATGTACATGAACCATCAACCATATTTTGAACTTTCTGGATTCCTCTTTCAAATGTATTCTCTTGGCTAATAATTGTAGCCACCATTTCAGTAGGATTTATTTCGCTCCCGTGCATTTCTGAGAAATGAGATCCGTTTTGTAACGCCTCGTTTGCGAGTTCCTCGATGTTATTAATTTTCCCTACTGTTGCTATGGCGAAAATACCTAGATGTGAACTAATTATTAATGGTTGATCTTCGTAGTCGCTTATTACTCCTATCCCTTTATTACCATGCATTTTTTTAATGTCTCTATCGAATTTGGATCGAAACTGACTAGTGGTTATATCTTTTATGAATCTTTGGAATCCACCAGCGTTCTTTATAGCCAAGCCCCCTCGTTTAGTTCCCAAATGACTGTGATAATCTGTACCGTAGAAGATATCTTCTACGCAATCAGTGTTAGAAAATACCCCAAATAATCCTCCCATGATTTAACTCACGTTCGTTAAGTACTTTTATCCGATTAAAATTTTTAAATAGAATTATTAATATGATAAGATTTGACGTTAAAGTCTTTCATTCCAAAAAGAGCTAGGAGTAGTAGGTAAAAATATTAGGAAGTTGCTCCGGGAATATCTTCTCTTTCGAACCTTACCATTGATAAAGCTTCCTCGGGGCAAGTAGCAGCGCATAGTCCCCCTCTAAAACCCTATATTATTATAAAGACAAGTGTAAGGTGATAAATAAAATTATTTGCGAATTAAGAAATATTCTTGTAGAGCCCACCAATTAACTGACCAATACTAATCCCAGCATCCCCTGGGGGTATCTTATTATGTTCTAAAAATGTCAACCCATTTTTTAATACAGTATCTTTAATTGCATTTGAAAACATGAAGTTATAAGCTACTCCTCCTGTTAAACCAATCTTATCAATTTTATTGAGGTTCGCAATTAATACGGCAATATCTGCAAAGGCTTCAGCTAGGACAATATGAAATTTTGCTGCGATATCATGTCGACTAATTTTAGGGTTTTGAATTAGATTAAAAACATTAACGACCAATTCTGAAGTATTGATAAAGAACATTCCGTCTTTTTTGTAATATTTAATTTCTAAGTCAATACTATCTGGATCCCCTTTTGAAGCAAATCCTTCAAGCTTCATGGCAGGTTCTCCTCTATAGGTTTTAAGGTTTGACACACCTAAAAGATAACTTATTGTATCAAATATTCTCCCTGTAGAACTTGTAAATGGTATGTTTTGGTCATAAGAAGATTTAGTAGAATGTTCAAATTGAGAAATTATTGTGTTTAACTCAACATTTTTGTATTCTAAATCGTTTTCCAATCCAATTTTTGTAAAAATATTTTTACTGTCTTCAAGTTCCATAGAGTTCAGAACAATGGAAGCGGCCATTCGAGCCGGAAATTTAGTACAACGATCGCCTCCAATCATAGGTTGGTATTGTAATTGCCCTAATCGTTCGTAGCCGTTGTAACCACTTACAAAAATTTCCCCTCCCCAGACATTTCCGTCGTCCCCATATCCTACTCCATCAACGCTAATTCCTACGATTTTTTCTTCCGGTTTAATAATATTATCAGCCATAAGACTTAGAGTATGAGCATAGTGGTGTTGAATTTTATAGGTTTCTACATTATATTGAGTAGATAGTTCTTGAGCTAGTTTGGTTGTTATGAAGCTTGGATGAGCGTCGCAAGCGATATACTCTATTTCAGAATCTTTTATTTGTAGCAACTTTTTCATATGGTATAGAGATTCACGTAAAAATTCGTATGTCTCTAAGTGTGTTACATTTCCGATATGCTGAGTAGGAAAAATTCGATTTTTTCTCAGAAGTGCGCCAGTAACTGCTAATTCCGGTCCAGTTGATATAGCTGCTGGTGTTTTTACTTCAAATGGTAGGGCAAAATACTCCGGAACATAACCTCGTGATCGTCTAATAAGTTTCGCTTTATTATTATGCATTCTTATGACGCTATCATCAGCCCTTTGGTAAATAGTGCGATTATGAAGTAGAAAGAAATCTGCCAAATTGTAGAGTTGGTTGAAAATCTGATTATTTTCGATCGCCATAGGTATATTCGACTTGTTACCACTCGTATATACTAACGGCTGGTTCCCAACATAATCGAACAACATATAATGAATTCCAGTATATGGTAGCATTATTCCTACATTGTTTAATCCCGGAGCAACAAAAGAACTTATCTTTGATTTATTGAATTTATCGCTTTTTTCTAATAATACAATAGGCCTGCGAAAAGAGGTTAAGAGTTCTTTTCCTCCTTCAGATATATTAAAATACTCATCAATAATCTTAAGATTTGGAACCATTAAGGCGAACGGTTTATTTTTTCTTTTTCCTTTCCTTCTACGAAGCTTTAATATTGTTTTGTCATCGTTAGCAAGGCACACCAAATGAACTCCTCCTATCCCTTTAATAGCAGCGACTTCGCCTTCCATTATCCTTTTGGCGGTTTCTTCTAGGATTGCATTAATGTTAGTGCTTTTAATTAGTGTCTTATTCTTATCGTATAGTTTATAATTCGGACCACATACAGAACAAGCAAAAGTTTGAGCATGAAATCGCCTATTCTGAGAATTAGAGTACTCTTTAACACAAGATTCTGGTTCTGCATTTTTGCAAAGGGGGAATTGTACCATTGTGCTGCGTTCTCTATCGTATGGCAAATCTTTTACTGTTGTATATCGAGGTCCACAAACAGCACAAGCGATAAAAGGATAATTATAATACTTTTTTAACTTTTCATTTTTCATATCCATTAGACAACTATCGCAAATGGCGATATCGGGAGGTAGTGTTAAGCTGACACCTCTACCTTCTTCACTTTTTTCTATGTTTAAATCGGTAAAATATTCGCTTATTTTGCTTTCATTAACAGTGAGTTTTTCAATGTAAGATATACTCGGTTTCTTCTTTTCTATGTTTTCAATAAATTCATCAAGGTCTTCTCGATTTCCCTGCAATGTAAGACTAACACCCGCATTTCCTCGATTCAAGATAACTCCTCTTAAATCGTGATTTCGTGCCAAATTATACAGAAAAGGACGGAATCCCACGCCTTGTACTATTCCCGTTATTTCCAGATTATAAGTTATATGGCTCAAGTAAAACCTCGAGAATCCTTCTAGAATTTAAAACTAATCTAATAAAGTATCCCTTAAAGATAAAATTAATATTTTATTATAATAACAATTATAGAACTATCATACTATTTCTAAATAACTACCAAAATTTAAAGCAAAATGGCAAACGACGATCTAAGATGGGATATACCCTATCATCAAGCATTTTTTAAAACCAGTCACAACTCCTTCAATATGTCTATACGAAAACAACTTAATTCCGGGGTAAGAGGTCTTGAATACGACATACACGACAATAGAATACAAGAAATTAACGATTTTGAAGTATATCACTTGCCCAGACATGTTGATGCTGCAATTAATGTCGATGGAAATCCTGGAGATTTGCTACTATCAAGCTGGCTCACGTTATTGAAGGATTGGTCAGACGAACAGAACAATGAAAACGCACCAATAACTCTCTTCATTGAATTAAAGGATTGTATTGTTGACGCGAATAACGAACCAAGCGAACTATATGGGATTAAACGATTAAATAATGTTATACTTGACACTTTATCGCCTAATTACCTATATTCCCACAGTGATTTTAGGAAGAATGATAATCAATGGCCAACTGTAAGGGAATTAAAAGGGCGCGTAATTGTTGTATTAACCAGTTATTGGGGCGGTTACTGGGCTTCAAGTGAAGGAGGGTTCGACTCCCGTTTGCAATATTTGGATAACTGCTTAAAAGGTGAAGATGACATTTGCTTCGTATCGTGGATCGAAGAAGATCGCGGGAAACAAAAGTTATTTATGAAAGAAAAAGCCACATTTTGGAAATGTAGTTTAGAATTCAGTACTAAACACTACGAAGAGAATGTAAAGTTACAACGTCCCACTCGAGTCGATTACGATAAAATAAGAATGGGACGCCATGTTAAAACTTATTACGAAAAAAATTATAAAAACGGTTTTAGAGCCAATTTTTTAGCTACGGATTCAATATATAAAGAGGAATATACCAAAGTTTTTCCTTGGTCGGTTTGACTTATCTGTGGTACTTATAAAAAATAGAACAAGTGCCTTCTTGTGACACCATACACGGCCCTATTGGATTAAGTGGAGTACATTCATCAGCAAACAATTTACATTCATTAGGATATAGTTTACCGACCATTACCAAGTGACATGAACATCCTGGAGGGATATCTTGTGATTTCTCAATTTTTATATCAAATTTTTTATCAGCATCAAATTTTTCGTACTTCTCTCGTATAGCGAGTCCTCCATCAAGTACTCGCCCAATACCTCTCCAAGGACTAGATACCGACTCAAAAACATCGGCTATAATTTTTTGAGCAATTTTATTTCCCTCGGGTTTTACAACTCTCGAATATTCGTTTAAAGTTTCGAATTTTTTACTTTTAATTTGCTGAAGAAGCATTAAAATGCCCAATAATACGTCATTAGGTTCAAAACCAGCGATAACATTTGGAACTCTATAAGCGTCGGAAAATATCTTAAAAGGCTCTAAACCTATTATTGTAGAAACATGGCCAGGCGAAATAAACCCTTCAATTCTAAGCTGAGATTGACTAATTAAAAGTTCTAAGGCTGCTGGGATTAATTTATACGCACATATTACAGAGAAATTCGAAGGAGGTC
>JAEOTS010000094.1 GCA_016839745.1 Promethearchaeota archaeon | reverse complement strand
TCGTACACATTTCTTTGCTTTGTTTCAGTCATATGTTTTCTTTCACCATCTTACCTAATTTCTTTATTTAATTCGTAATAATTCTCGTTAGGATCTGAAGCGACCATCTGCATACTTTTCAGAAAAATTTTTATAAATTTTAAAAGTATTCCTAGTTTGAATAAACCCTTAATTCTTATTTTTCGTTGAAAGACGGCTTTTACAGGACCTATTCTTCCATAAGCTAGATCTAAAAAAGTGTATATGTTCAATTTAACTTTCAGATCTGGTTTTTTATCGATATCGTTCACTTTAAATCTTATATCGTTGCGATTAAATATAACTTCGATTAAATAAAAATCTTCAATTTCAACTTGTATCTTCTTGTTCCAGTCTATGACAAGTTTCTGAAATTCGGGTTCGTCCTTCCTATAGTTTAAAATAGTGCTTAAGGTAATTGAGAGCAAATCTTCCCCTTTTTGAATTGAAATCATGAATATAACCTAAAAATTATTTTTTTTGATATATAGGTGTAAGTTAAATTTCAAAATTTAAATAACATTCGCATAGGGAACTGTAAAAAATAATAAAAAAAAATAGAACCTGTAAAAATAATAATTATCCCTTAATTTATGGAATTTATAATAAATTAAAAGAAAAAAGAAGATGAGTTAGGATTTCGTGCGTTTTTTAACTAGAATTGTTGAAATTACGCTAAGCGCTCCTAACAGGAGGTAGAGATCGTAACCTGGAATCTCTGGTGGTGGAGGTGGCGGTTCTTCCGAACTATCTTTAAACACCTGAACCTGCGAGCTTCTTTCCATCCCAGCAGAATTATTGGCAAAGAATATGATAGTTATTATCCCGTTAGATAGAGCAGTCCAAGCGGCTTGGTTTATTGTACCCGTTACACTACCCGCGGTAAGATTCGTTGCACCGCCATCTAAAGTATACCAAATCGAATCGTAAAGACCAGTTATGGAAAGGTCGTAACTTGGAGCCGTACTACCAACTACTTGGCTTGAAGTGGGCGAATTGATGGTGATTTCAGGAGGTGCGGTATTTACTGTAAAATATCGCAAGTCCGATTCGTACATGGTGCCCATGGTATCGTTTCCAAACATCTGAATATTGTGACTCCCATCTGCAGGCATTGGAATAGTAGTATTTCCAAAAATAGTTTTATTGGCATTCCCTTCTAAGGAATACCCTTGCCAATCTAAAGTTGTAGTGTTCTCATAACTCAATAATAAACCTTCGTTTAAATTGTCACCAATAGTATAATGAGGATCCCATGAATAACCAATAGCGTCAACATATAAATTTTTAGCTAAATTACTTCCACCCATGAATTGAATACTACCAGCGCTTGGTTTATTGTACCAATATCCACATTCTCCATAATCTATACCATCGATCCAAACTCTAAATTTATACTGGTTTAATCCTCGATAACCTCCTGTAGTGCATTCGAAGGCAATTTCTATATGGTACCATTGATTATCAACACAATCCGTTATATCATGCCATGCGGAATTGTAGTAGTATTGGAATTTCTCGGCCCTTATCACAAAGTCAACCATCACATTAGTATCGATTATGGCTCCAGAATAGAGGCGAAGACCTTGAAAATTAGATGCGTCCGTAGTTCTAGCCCAATATTCGTACGTTCCATATGTTTGAGGAGTATCAAAAGTATTGTAAGAAATGGGCCATGCACCGCCAGCCTCATCAAAAAGACCCAAGATATTTCTATGTCCGTCAACTTCATCCACAATATTAACTTCACCCCCTGTTTCATCAATGGCAAAGTACTCAGGGTTTTCTCCCGCTTTGTCATTTTCAAATCCGTAGGTAGCCGGATAATACCCATTATCAGGTTGAGAATATGTTTTGTTTTCTGGAGTTATGATTGTGATCTCTCCTGCACTCGTTTTTGGATTACTAAGATCATCTCTATCTTGAATTGCTATTGGTGAAGAAAAGAATATACCTAATGAGAACCCGCACATCATGAACAGAAGAAAAATCACGCTAAATATTAATTTCTTATCTTTTATTTTTATCACTTCTTTGATTTTTGTCGAAATCGTTATTAAATTACTAGGTTAAGTTTCTATTTATACTTAACAGAAAAAAGTAATAACATCTAGAACTCGTACATTTAATCCAATTTTCATGATCTTAACTAACAATCGTCAGAGAATTAATTATCAAATAAAGAATAACTTTTTATTATCATTT
>JAEOTS010000093.1 GCA_016839745.1 Promethearchaeota archaeon | reverse complement strand
TCGATTGAACTGCTTCATATAAAGTGTCTGCCGGTTTTGCAGGTACTTTAGCACATATCCTTGAAATTTCTTTTAATTCTTCTATTCTTTTTGCTTGATCTGGATCATTAGGATCCAAACTATTAGCGAGTTTAAGAGCTTCCTCACTCAGGTGCATTGAATAAGCTAACGCGCCTTTAATTGCAGTTTGAATAGCCATGTAAAAATTCTTTTTCTCAATATCTTCGGTCTCTTGTTCTAACTTCTTCGCCTTATTTTTAACGCTTTCTAAGCCTTCATTTAGCACCATCGGAAAACCCGGAACGGTATGGCTAATGGCGTTAGTTTTCATCATGAAATAGAAAACCCATCCTTCTTCTAACGCTTGGGATTTAGGATTATTATTTTTTGTTCTACAATATTCCCTCACATTTCGTTCCATCCAGTAGGGAAATACTTCAAGACTCAAGGTATCTGCATCTTTTTCTGAAATATCATTAGGATTGAGTTCTCGTTCAGCTATCGTTTTTAATTCAGGCCATATTGCCGTCGCTATAAGTTCAGGATACATAGGTATACCAACTTCTTTTGAAGTGGTGGAGCCAGCAATAAGGTGCTTGTCATGAATAATTGGCTTTTTATTAGACATTATGTAATTCACTGCTCCTGCTTGTCGTAATTCTGGATCAAAAGGATTTCCAGATTTATCTACTTCAAATCCATTTTCCTTATGATATTCTGTGACTAATTTCGCCCTTTCAGCACATATCGCGGGTTTCAATGCAAATCTTCTGTTTTTTAAATAACTCAGCCTAGGAAAGTCGTTTAAAGAATAATTAGCTAAATATGGATCCTCTAATACTTGAACATTATCAATTTTACGATTTAGGCTTTCATTAACGAGTTTTCTATGATCAATATCTTCAATTGGATACAATAATCGATTTTCAGGTCCCTTGTAATCTTTTATTTTAGCTCCCATTACAAGCGATGTGAGATAAGAGAATTTAGTAAGGTAACTCATATTTCCCACATATCCCATATCATTTGTTAAAAGGGAATCAAGCGATTCTTCAGCACTCTTGTTATAAAGGTTAGCCAAAGTCTCTTTATCTTTATAATATATCGTGATGTTCGGATCGTCAGTTTTTCCATCAGCGACAGTCATCTTTCCATCTTTAAAAATTACATATACATTAAAATCATCATCTTTAGTTGTGAATTGATATTTTGCATTGAAATAAAAACCTGTTTTTTCATTATAAATCTCCCTTCGCATTTTTCTGCGTGTATCAAAGATCATAGCAAGCAGATTTAACTGTTCTTTAAAATTCTCAAGTTCTTTTTCTACATCTAATGTTTGCACAAGTTTATTCACTAAAAGTTATATTATTTAATGATTAATTTTGTAATTATTAAAACTTTTTAATTAAAAGAACTTAAGAGCTATCATCTTATATCCTTTGAATTTCGACTGAATTCAAATTAATTAATGATTCTTAACCAACCATAAATAGGTATCAAATTCAAAATAAATCAAGGATTATAAAATAATAATTATTTAAAAATTTGATAAAAGAGAAAGAGATATGAGTGAGAGTAAAGAACAAAGAATTGAAGATTCATATGATGCAGTAATTATCGGGGCAGGTAATGGTGGTTTAATTGCTGCCGCAGAATTAGCAATGAGAGGTGTTAACATACTTCTTTTAGAACAACATAATCTCCCTGGAGGATTCGCTTCTAGTTTTGTAAGAGGAAGGTTTGAGTTTGAAACCTCGCTTCACGAACTTTATGATTGGGGTCCTGACTCGAATAAAGGCGGTACCAGAAGACTACTAGAAAGATTCGAACTAGACTCAGAATTTATTGCTGTTCCTGAGGCATACAGATTGATCGTAACAGATCCAGATGAAGATATTGATGTTGTAATGCCTTTTGGAATTGAGGCTTATCTCGATGCAATTGAGAAAGCAGTCCCGGGATGTAGAGATTCGGTAAGTAAATTTTTTGAATTAGCACAAGATATTGATAAAGCTACTTCATATTTAGGACGGTCTAGGGGTAATCCTGATCAAGAGATGTTACTAAAAGAGCACTCAAACTTCTTGAAAACTGCAGCTTACTCTGTGGAAGAGATTGAAAATGCACTTAATATCCCAGAAAAGGCCAAGAGCATTCTCAACGCGTACTGGCTTTATTTAGGAATTCCTGCGAGTAGAGTTAATTCAACAATATTTACTTCAATGGTTTATGGATACATCTTAAAAGGAGCTTATATTCCAAAATTTAGATCTCACGATTACACTACAGCACTAGATAGTAAGATACGAGAATTAGGAGGGAAAATCGAATATAATACGACAGTAGAAAAAATATTAGTTGAAAACGGTAAAGTTATCGGAGTTGAAACATCCAATGGAGATAAGATTGAGACGAATCACGTAATTAGCAACGCTTCTCCTACGCTTACATATAACAAATTAATTCATCCTAAATCAGAGGTTCCTGAGATTGCTTATAAAGAAATTAATGCTAGAAGGCATGGAATTTCTACATTTGTTGTTTATATGGGATTAGATGCAACGGCAGAGGAATTAGGACTTAAAGATTATAGCTATTTCATTTGTAATACTATGAATACTGAGGAACTTTACGAAGCTTTAAACAACCTCGAGACACCTAATGTTCAAGCAACAATTTGTTTAAATAATGCTATTCCTGATTGTTCACCTCCAGGAACTTGCATTGTTTCGATTACATCCGCTTTTCTACCAGGATCTTGGGATAATGTAAAACCAGAAGAATACTTTAAAATAAAAAATAAAGTTGCAGAAGGCCTTATTAATAATTTTGAAAAAGCCACTGGTGCTCCAATTAAGGACCATATTGAAGAAATTGAAGTTGCGACACCCCAAACCATTTCAAGATTTACCGGAGCTTATAATGGGGTAGTGTATGGATACGAACCAGACTCTTGGGATTCGATTGTTCCCCGGTTGGCGATGATGAACGACGACAAACATATTGACGGTCTTGAATTTTGCGGAGGTCATGGTAAAAGAGCTCATGGATATAGCAGTTCTTTGAAGGACGGGCAGACTGCTGCTCTATTAACGCTACAAGACTTACAGAAAAAGGGTGAAATAAAATGAGCGAAGAAAAAGAGAAATTGGATATTACCATTAAAAGTAATACGAGAGACTTATTTGCATTCACCAAATTAGTACCTAACCGGAAAAAGCGGTTTGAAAGAGCATCAAGCGAGCCGATAACAGGAGATCCAATGAACGAACTTGTTGTTCGACTTCATCCTATTAGGCAATACTTAGTTATCAAGGAAATCAAAGATGAAACTAAATCCACTAAAACATTTAAACTCGTACCCGATCCAGATTTAAACACAAAAAAATTAGCATATTTTAGAGCTGGTCAATATTTAAGCTTGAAGGTTCAAGTGAATGGAGTATTGATTACAAGACCTTATTCGATATCTTCTACTCCTTCAGAAGCTTTAAAAGGATATTATGAAATTACTATTAGGAAAGAAGAACACGGATTTTTAACCGAATTTATTTGGGATAACTGGAAAATCGGCACTAAAGTTGAAAGTTCTGGACCGGAAGGGTACTTCTTTTTCGAACCTTTACGGGATTTAAAACAAATTGTCGGTATTGCGGGAGGATCAGGAATTACACCGTTCCGATCGATAGCTAAAGCAATAATTGACGGGACAATTGACGCGAGGTTAACATTGTTATATGGGAGTTCCGAAGAAGACGATATAATCTATTACCATGAGTTCAAAGAAATGGAGAGGAACAATCCAACGAAGATTAAGATTGTCTATGTTTTAAGCTGCGATTTTGTTGCATTAGAAGAGTGTGAGAAGGGTTTTATTACCAAAGAGATAATTGAAAAATACTGCGATGCAAATTCAAGTACCTTTTTCGTGTGCGGACCTCAAATCATGTATAATTTCGTTGAAAAAGAGCTCGAAAAGTTTAATTTACCTGTCAAGCGGATTAGAAGAGAAGCTTTTGGTGAAGTGAAAGATATTTTAACTCACCCAGAGTTCCCTAAAGAAGTGGCTGAGAAAATATTTAAAATTAAAATTAACATTGGGGATTTGGCAAAAGAGATTCCTGCTATAGCAACAGAATCTGTTTTAGTAGCTTTAGAAAGAGCAAACTTAAATCCGCCTTCAAAGTGTCGTTCCGGTGAATGTGGCTTCTGTCGATCTCTTTTGATAGATGGTAAGATATATATAAATCCGGTCTCCGATTGGAGAAAGAGTGGAGACAAAAGATTTAACTATTTCCATCCCTGCGCATCTTATCCAATAACAGATCTCGAAATTATTATTCCTAGGGCCCTTTAAATAATTCATTACTTTTTTTTATCACTATTTTATTGCCAAATATTTAATTCTCATTATTGCTTTAAGTTGCTTATTAAATAATAAAGAAATTCTATGAAGTTTATGGATATTAAAATTAAATATGGATTTATAGCGTTATTTATAATCCTAATACAATCCAGCTTAAAGTTAGTAGGAGTTATAATCACTGGCAGTTTAAGCTTTTTATCTGAGACCGTAGATACGCTGACTGATATCTTTTTTGTTTCTCTCACGATTTATTCATTATATATTAGTCAAAAACCTCCAGATTTCGAACATATGTATGGGCATTCCAAAATTGACTCTTTAGGAGGATTAGTCCAAGGGGTTATTCTAATCAACATTTATAGCGTTCTTATTATTGTAGCAACTCAAACCATATTAACCAGTTCATTTACAATAATTAATCCAGATGTAGGATTCTTTATACTAATAATATCATTTTTCATTAATTTAGTATTTTCTAGAGTACTAATATGGCAAGGAGGGAAGCAAAATAGCTTTTCTCTTAAAATTCAAGGGTTAAACTTGTTTCAAGATTCTCTTCGAGCGCTTATAGTTATAATTAATTTTGTTATCGCTTTATTTTTTAACATTCAATTTTTAGATCCCTATTTTAGTATTGCTCTTTCTATATTGATAATTATAACCTCAATCATTCTTTCTAAAGAAGGAGTTAAAAATTTAATTGA
>JAEOTS010000092.1 GCA_016839745.1 Promethearchaeota archaeon | reverse complement strand
TTTTGTTTACAAGAAAATTGATAACGATACAATTAAGCAAATAGTAGATTGTGGACGATGGGCTCCCTCTGGTCAAAACAGCCAACCTTGGAAAGTCTGTATTGTTTCCCATCCGACTGTCAAGAGAATGATTGCAGAACAATCGAAATATGGTGGTATTATTGAAAGTGCTTATCTGAATTTCGTCGTTTTCTTAGATCTAGAAAGAGGTTACGATCGTGTAAAAGATATTCTAGCTATAGGAGCGTTTATTCAAAATATGCTGTTAGCAATTCATGCAAAAGGACTAGGTGCAGTCTGGATAGGAGAAATCTTAAAAAATAGAGAAAAAATTAACGAAATCTTTAAGTTTTCTCCAGAAAGATATGAACTAATGGGAGTCCTCACGGTTGGTCTAATTAACGAATCCGTTGAAAAAGAAGAAGAAAGAAAGAGAAGATCTTTGGACGAATTTACAGACTGGTTTTAATTCGAAGATTTTACTATTGAATTTTAACAAATTATTAATTTTCATTCTTATTGTTTATATCTAATTCGACACTACGCTTTTTTAATATCTCCGAAATTCTATTCACATCTTTGTTTATCCACCGAGTAGCTAACAACCATAACATTCCTCCAATGATTCCTATTCCCATTGTTACCCCAACTGTCAGTTGATAATTATTGTAAAACAAAACTAATATTGTTCCAGCTATAATGGGGCCAGTACCACTCCCTAGATTCTCAAGAAACTGATTAGCAGAGCTAATTGTTCCTTGAGCTTCTGGTAAGTTTATAGCTTGCAATATCGGGGGTTGATTTATGTTCCATAATCCAACAACTGCCCGCGCGATTAAAGTAAACAATCCTAACATCCAAAGCATAGGTAGAGTCAATAATAATCCTATATCATTTCCTTGAGTTTCATTTAAGTGAGGGAGAGGGAGAAAAAATAATGCGATGTAGAATCCAAATAACCCAATAATTGATAATGCAATCATATAAACTCGATTTTTAATGTTTCTTTTAGCTAATCTGTCTGATAACTTTGCAAAGGCTAGAGAACCCAATAAACCGCCTGGTAAACCAAACATTATCATAAAAATACTAGATGCAAAGGGAGAAATATTATAGGGATCAGATTGAATGTAGGGAACAAACAAGAAATCCGGTACCATTAACATTACAGTAGTGAATAAGCCTTCAACAAAAGCAATAATATTAGTAGGAGTAAAAATTGTTGATTTAATTGTCTCCTTATTCAATTTATAATCATAACTTATATCATCATTTAGTAAAACTTCACTTAATTCTTTATGAGTTGATGCGCGCTTAGGCTCTCTCCCTTTAGCTAATATCACTAATCCAAACAAGATGTAAATGATACCTATAACCCAGAAATATTCTCTCCAAAAAGAATTTTGGAACAAAATTGCTGAAATTACCATTCCAACTATTTGAAAAACTTGGAATAACGCTTGTAATGTACCAAAAAATTGTGATCTTTCTCCCTCCTCAGTAGAATCGTTTCCAAAGGAGTTAATTATTGGCCAAAAACCACCTGTTGCAAATCCTCTCAATAGACTAAATAGTAAGAAGTATGTAAATGTCTCTAAACCTAAACCTTGTAAGACAAATCCATTTAGTAAATATCCAAAACCAAAGATTATTTCTGTAATAGACATCAAAATTTTGCGCGAGTATCTGTCTGCTAATACACCAAAGAGGATACCAGATAAAGCCATTGTATAAGTGCTAGTGCCTACTAATATTCCCATTTCCGCAGAGTGAAAACTCTCACCAGGCCAAATTATATTGGAAACTAGTAAGAAATTTATAAAAATCGTGGATACGGTAAAAGCAAAAGAATTATGCAAAACAAAACTAGGCCATAACCGTTTTACGATACGAAAAAACCCAACTTTAGTTTCAGTTTCACTTTCAATCATATAAGAAAAAATGCTTGAAATATTTTAAAGGATTTGTTAATAGACTAAATCTTAATAATTTTTATCTCCAAAAGTGGAAAATTTCAGAGAAAATTGGTCCTATCCAGTAGTAAAATTCAATCCAATAAACATAAGTCCATCCAAGATATAAAAAAGCATACAAGAATGCAAAAATAAATCCAAAAATAACATCGCTCGGAAAGTGAACTCCTAAAATTAAGCGTGAAAATGCCATTACTACACTTAATCCCAAGACTATAACAAACATAGTCCAACTGTTAAAATAAAAACTAAAAACCATTCCAAATAGAAGAAAGAATGTAACATGGCCACTTGGAAACGATTTTCCTTCCGATTCTGACATTAAATATGGGATCCTTATAAATTCGTCGTGTTGTTTTACACCTTCTTTCTCAAGTTTGATAAAAGGTCTATTTCTTCTAACTATTCCATATCGAATAATAAGGTGAATCATTATAGATTGGTCAAAAGCCCCTGTGAATAATACTAATAAATAATAATCCTTGGTTATATAACCATAAATAAACCATGAAATCCAAACAAGTGACCAAAAATACAAGCTCCCGAAAAAACTAAAAACTTTCGCAAATTGCTTTGTTCTCTGAGAGAAATCGCTCTGATAGAGGCTAAGGAATGTTTTTCGATCCCATTTCTCAATTTTTTCTATATATTCAGAAAACAACGCAATAAACCGATTAGACTTATAGATAGAGAATTAACGTAAATTGTGATATTAAAACTTTTTCCTAACCATAAGCAGTTTAATACTTTTAATCATCGTGATAGGCTTTAATTTAAATGTTTTTTAAGGTATGTAGTTTCAACATTAACTATGTAGAATCAACAAGTTTAAAAATGATAAAACACACTATAATAATAATAAATTTTGTTTGAAGTTTTAATTTTCAATTTAAGGTAAAGAGAGCTAAAAAATGAGTGAAAAAAGATATAATGGGTTTTCAGAAGATGACCTTCGTATTATAGCCCTCAAAAAAGTAAATTTCAGGATGTCCGTAAAAATTCACTTGGGGGTATTTTTATTTGGTTGTGCCCTATTTTTTGTTGTAAATGGATTTACTTCTTCCTATTTATGGTTTCTATATCCAATTTTAGGATGGTCTATCGGTTTCGTTGAGCATCTTACAGCTTATTTAGTTTATGCTCGTGGAGTATATCCTATGGCAAAAAGAGGCGTAATTTTTCACATTGTTACTTTTATTACCGTGATGCTACTATTATTTGTAATTAATTTTTTGACTAACATCATAGTTTTCTGGGTTATCTTTCCTGCTTTCTTTTGGAGTATAGCTTTAGGTATCCATATGGTTGTCTATTTAGTCTATTATCGTGGATCAACCGTAGATTTCAGTGGATTTAAATCAAAAAAAGAGCGCGCTATAGATAGAGAATTAGAAAAAATGCAAAGAAAGTTTAAAAAATAATAATACTTAAGGAGTTTTCTAATAATGTGGCTAGGAAAATTTTTAGATCTTGAAGAAGATATTGAAGAGTTAAGATCTGAAATTAAGCAAGAAATTTTTGCTAATATTACCAAAAGCAAGTTAACTCCTTTAGAATTTACAATAGTTGAAGTCATTTTCAATAGTCAAGCCCTATCTGGATATGATTTAATGCTAGCTTTAAATAAACATTTTGCAGGAACATGGGAAGCTAAATCGGGGACAATTTATCCGATTTTATCAAAGCTGGAGGGAAGTGGATTTCTTAAATCAAAAATGGTAAAAAGCCCAATTGGACCTCTAAGAAAACTCTATACATTAACTAAAGCAGGAGAAGAACTGTTGAAATTGAAAGTGAATAAAAATTATTTAGAGCAACTCCTATTAATTGAAAATTTTATTGTGGATTTGTCATCTATATACATTAAATCACATCCTCAGGAAGATATAAAGGAAATTAGTAAAGAAGTGCAAGAATTACTAAACAGGTCTTTTGAAAGAATTAAAGATAGCATTCCATCAACTCTTAAATTCAAAACTAAATGTTCAAATTGCGGCTCCGAGATCGGAAGAAAAGTAATATACTGCCCTTTTTGTGGAATTCAATTAACTCAAACTGCTATAAAGGAGAGTAGCGAATAAATTGTACTTTAATTTTTTTCTTTTTATTATATATAAAATCAAAAAAAAGTGAAAAAAAAATAATTGTTATCAAGTTTTTACAATTATTCAATGTCAATATTTAGGTTCCTGAAAATTTTATCAATTGTGTCGGATGCGAGACTTCTTAAAATGTCTTCTAATGGAGCTAAAACTTCGTCTTTCTGCATTGTTCGATTCTTACTAATCCTTCTCTCCTTAACTTCAAAACTACTTTGCGCATAAGATTGTTCGTCATTAAAAGTAAACCATATATCCCTATAAGCCCCCTCTGTCCCCCCATTTCGTGCTAAAGGTTTATTTTCTATCGATACTTCTGGATCCTGTAAATAACACCAATCTAAAATTATCCATTCTAATTTCCGTTCTGATTCTGGGCGATCTGCTAAATATATACAATACGCATGCCCGCCTAATTCCTCATCTGATGGTGCAAAAACGGGATCTGCCATTACTTGAGCCGCACACACTTTGACTCTCCATGAAGGGATGCCAACATTAATTAACAAGCTTGCAATTAAGATGGCTCCATCTTCACAGTCACCGATTTCTGATTGAATCGCTTCGAAGGGAAATAACCAAAATTCAGGACATTCTGATGCGATGTCATCATATTTATATTTTAGAAAATTACATACAAAGTTTTGGATTGCTAAAGCCGTATTGTTTGGAGTGTCTTTCCTTAGTTCTAATTGAGTTAAAACATGCCATAATATCGCGTCATTTTTTTTTATGAACGCTTTTACATCAACATCAATTTGTTTACTATACGATTCTCCTCTCAATGCTCGGCCGGTATATATGATTGGTGCCGTATCCCATTTGCTATTCCAGTAATCAGGGCCATATTCGCCGTAATCTTTATCAAATGTTTCAAATGGTTTATAGTTAGGAATAATTGGGATGTCTGGACTTGAATCCCCCTTTGGTACGGGTTTTGTCTTTGGTGCTGGCTTTTTTTTAACCTTTTCACCTTTCTTTGGCACTTCTGCAAGACTTTTCGCTTCATTTATCCAATCTTCAATGTTTTTTAAAGTCGGAACTTTAGCAAGGATTTTAGGATTGTTCTTTTTTAATTCCTTTAACTTCTCAAGCGTTGTTTTTGCATTCCGATACGCGAATTCCTTAACAGAATCGATCCCTATCAAGTTTATAGCGTTTGCTAATTCAGGACTAACGCCTTGCATCCTCATTAAATCAGCGTGTTCTTGCCATGTATCAAGCGCTTTTACTGTCACGCCAATACTTCTCGCTAATTGCTTAATGTGATAGTAACTTAAACTCAGAAGATCTTCTACTTCCTTTATACCCGCTTTTTCTAGAAGTCGGGCGTGTTTTTCTTCTAAACCAATTATTTCAGTTAATTTCATTTTAATCTTTTTAGGTTAATAATGAATTAATATTTAATTAGAAATCATCGAAATATTAATTTTATTCTTTCACATTATTATGTTAACTAAAAATCAATATTAATTAAAAAAAGAATGTGGCGGGAGGGAGATTCGAACTCCCGAAGGCCTTTGCCACTGGATCTTAAGTCCAGCACCTATAATCGGTCTTGACCCTTCTAAACCATAAGACCTTTGACCAGACTCGGTAATCCCGCCAATTTATTATGCTATTAATAAATTACTTTTATTATAATACTATGTTTTTGTCGAATCTAATAGGTTTTAAGTGTACTATTGAGAAATTTTAGTTTTAATTTAAATTTTTACCTTAAGAGTTAACCCTCTAATTAGTGTTCTATTTTATTTGAAGGATATATAGATATTAATTCTATTTTTAAAATAGTTTCGAACATTGCAAAACGAATGAGTTAACTGAGAAAAATAAAAATAAATAAATAATAACAAGATATTAAAATTATAATAAAACAAATATAATATTATTTTAATCTTCTACGAGGTTTGTATATTGCCTGTTGGTATACTTATAATTCGCTGGGATAATGAAATTGGGCCGATTAACGAAGGTTTTTATCCTGATAACCTCAAAATCACAAATAATCTACTCACACAGGTATATTCTTCGCATAGGTATCAAAGCCTTAAACCAGGGTTTGCAAGCATCTCGCTAAAGAACAATAAGGTTGTTTCCTTCTTCTCTGGTGTAGGAGATGACCACATAAGTGTGGAGAATTATGTAGTTGCCTTGTTATTACGTAGGGATGAAAAACCAAGTAAATATCGAGAAATTTTAAAAACAATAGCTGCTGAAATACTCGATCAAACTCAAGATGGTAAATTTTTGAAACTTCTTCCTAACCTCTATAAAGATTTGGCTAAGATATAACCCAACAGCTTTATTAAAAAAGTAAAGTAACTTAATTTTCTTCTATTTTCTTTACAAAAATCTTACCAACATCGTTAATATCAACAAGATTGACATCCTGTAAATTCTGAACTATTTTTTTTACTAATACAATAGGTGAACCAAGAGCACTTCTCAAATCATCAATCGCCATTGATCCTACTTGTTCTAATATTAAGAATGCTTTGAATTGGGCTTCGTGTTCCATTAGCTCAGTTAATTTATCGTAATAATGAATCTTCTTCAAATTCTTCTTCTTAAATTCTTTAAGTCCTTCCATATCAGAATTTAATTTTCTTACAACCTCATCTGCTTCGCGTTTGTTCTCTAAAGCATCTTCTAGTTTTTTTATCAAATTCTCTTGTCTTGTTCGAATTTCATCAAACCTAGATTTCAAATCTTTTGCTTCTGAGGTTGCCTCAGTTGAAACCAACTTACTATCTAGGAGAAATGTATCTAAATCGGAGATTTTCCCAATCAAATCTTGCTTCTCTTTGATGTGATCAGTCCTTAGTTGTTCCAGTTCTTTTTTCCATTTTTGATCCATATCTGATAATAGCTTTACTTGTTCGTCTTGCAGTTTATTCGCAAAAGTTTGAAGTTCTTTCACCTTATTCTCTAATGATTTGATGTTTCCATCCTTAAGAATTATTTCTGAATTCCTCTCGGCTAATTCAGCTTTAAGATTTCCAATTGTTTCGAAACTTTCGTCCAATCTCTTCTGAGTTGGAATGTTTTGTCTTTTCATAAATTCCAGTTCTTTTTCTATTGCAAGGACTTCACCTTTCGCGAGGTCATGCTCACTTTCTCTTTCGTTAAGTAATGCTCTTTGTGTTCCGATTAATTCTTTTAATTCTAATACATCTTCTGGAATATCATACATTCTGGTTATCTTAACTTTCTGTTCCTCAATAATACTTTCCTGATTATTGATAACTCTCTTTTGTTTTTCTAGTATTTCTTGTAAGCGATCGATTTTTGATTGAAAAACTGCAGTTTCTTTCTCGTTCGATTCGATCCCATCTATAACATTTTTAAGATCTTTAGGCATAGGTTATTTGCTCGATTCTTTAATTAGATATATTGATAACCATGGTTTATAATTGAAAGATATTTTTATTCTATATCTATTCAAACCACTTCTTATTATTATTGAGATAATAGATTCAATTTATATACTTATCGAATTGATAAATATATCGTACCTAATTATGAAAATGCAAAATATAAAGAAACAGAGGTAGGAGATAATAGCTGTTTTTTATTTTAAACCCAAGATTATTGATCCGTTTATTTTTGTATTATACGAATATCAAGAGAGCGAACAAAAAATAAAGTTGAGAGAGATCACCTTTTTTGAAGCTGAGTCGGATATTTTAAAGTATATTAATGAATTTAATCTTATAGTAGCTAAAAATAAAAAAGATAAGGAGCAATCTATTCTCATCCAATTACAAAACTTGATTAACGAATACTTATCAAATGGAAAAACAGAACTCTTAAAGAAACTGAAAGATACGGATGTTTTACTCGATCTCAAAAATAAATTTAAATCAGATTTTTCAGAAAAAGTTTTGCACGCTCTCATCAATATTAAACCCGGTGAACTTACTACTTACTCAGAATTAGCTGAAAAAATCAATTCAAAAGCGTATAGGGCTGTAGGAGGAGTTCTTAAAAACAATCCACTACCTTTGATAATCCCTTGCCATCGCGTTATAAAAAAAGATGGAAAAATTGGCGGGTTTATGGGAAAAATGAATAAAGAGTGGCAAATCCAACTAAAAAGAAGCTTATTAGAAATTGAAGGCAATGTAATATCAGATTGATTTTGTTTCTAATTTATTATCCCTAATTTTACTTGAGTATTGTAATTCTTAGCGTTCTAAGGGAATAGAAACTAATTTAAAAGTTAATTACTTCTAAATCATATTATGGTTATAATATCAGCTCTCCGTCCTTATTGCCCTAATAATCCAAGTGATTTCACTACAAATCCATATGATGTTATAGGAAAAGGAGAAGAAAAAGAATTAAAACAAAACTTGAATTCGTTAATTCATCTCATCTTGCCAGATGGTGAAGGAGAGGAGGTTTACAATAATGCATTAACCGCTTACACAAATTTTAAAGCTTCAAATCTTATTAGTCGAGAAGAAAAACCAAGTATATTTGTTTATCGTCAAGAATCACCTCATTTTAGTCAGGAAGGGTTAATTATGGGAATCGCACTTCAAGATTATGAAGAAAATAACATTGTTAAACACGAGTATACTCGAGTTAAACCACTTGAAGATCGGACTAAGCATATTACAACTTCTAAAGTAGCAGCGGGGCTCGTATGGTCAGTTTTTCGCCATGATGTTGAGATTAATGAAGTAATCGAGCAGATTAAACAAAACAAACCTAAATTTGACTTTAATAAATACGGTTATCGCCACATACTTTGGCAGGAAACAGAACTTAATATTATTACCAGATTATCTGTTCTCTTTAAAGATAAAAAAGTCTATATAGCTGATGGGCACCACCGAGCAGCAAGTGCGGCAGAGTATCGTAAAATTAGGATGGAAGAAAATAACGGAAGTGAAAATTCTAATTCTCCTTGGCAATTTTTATTATCTTATGTTGCCTCAGACGACCAGATTCGAATTCTACCTTATAACCGGGTTATTAAAAGTTTAAAAGATGGTAAGGAAGATTTTTTGGAAAAGTTGGAGGAAATTTATTACATTGAAAAGGTTAAAACTGCTTTTAATCCAAATAGAAAAAATCAAACTGCGCTCTGCATAAGAGGAAAATGGTATAAGTTAGAAACTAAAGAGAAAACTTTTGAGTCAAGACGGGACAGCTTGGATGTGACTATTCTCCAAGATCAAGTTTTGGGGCCAATATTAAGGATTATCAACATTCGTGCTGATGATAACATCTTCTTTGTTGGGGGATTACAAGATCCAAATGATATGGAAAAGTACACGACTGATAAAGGTAATGATGCATTTTTCAACCTTTATCCTGTCGATATAAAGGACTTGGAGTCAATAGCTGATTCCGGAGGCGTGATGCCACCAAAATCGACATGGTTTGATCCTAAGCTTTTATCGGGTTTAGTTCTTCACGATTTAAGTGAAGATTAACAATTTATATTTAAAATTGGAGCTTAAAAGATTGAAAAAATACATAGAAAATGTAAAAAGATATGGAACATGCTCCAAAGATTGCTACGGTTCATGTGTATTTATGGGAGAATGGAACGATCAGGCTCCTGAGAAGAAACTCTTAAGCGCTAAACCCTTAAAAAATCACCCTTTAACAAACGGATTTTTTTGCCCAAAATTTAATCATAGGGAAGAATTACTTTACCATCCTGATCGATTGAAATCAGCTTTAGTACGTTCGGGTCCTAAAGGTTCAAACTCCTTTAAGACAATTAGTCTTGACTCTGCGTTAAATCTTATTTCAGAAAAACTAACAACTGTCGAAGAAAAGTTTGAACCCTCCTCGATTGTAGCTGCTTTCTATGCGGGAAATAGTGGGCTAATATCACAGTTTTCTCCAATTAGATTCTTCGGCAAACTTGGAGCCACAATTACGACCGGCGGTATATGTAACGAAGCTGGAAATCACGCGTTAAGTCAGATATTTGGTAATTATTCCACTACAAATCCTTTCCAAATTAATAATCCCAATAATAAATTAATCGTCATTTGGGGTAGTAATTTATCGGAGCGAAATAATCACGCTTATTTCTTAGTTAAAAAAGCAATAAAAAATGGCTCGTTTGTCGTAGAAGTGAATCCTGTTAAAACTAAATTAGCAGAAAATGCGACTTTACATCTACAACCTTTTCCTGGTTCAGATTATCTGATTGCAAAGTATGTTATGAATAAAATCTTAGCAGCTGAAAAATACGATAGAGATTTCCTTGTACAACATGTTGACAATTATAAAAAAATTTTTACGGGGGTAGAAAAAATCGATGAAAATAAAATTATTCACCATACAGGCTTAACTTGCGAAAGTTTAGATGCTTTTATAAAATTACTTTTTAAATATCAACATAAAACTCTGTTCATTGTAGGATTTGGACCTCAGAAGTATTTTTACGGTGGAAAAAATCTGATTACAATTGCTTTAATCCAAGTCCTCCTTGGTAATTTCGGAAAACCAGGAACAGGATTTATATTCTCTCAAAGTGGCTTTAGTAAAGAATTTACATATTCACTTATGAATTATATCACCCTTCCACACTTATACCCTCCATCTAACAACATTCCACTAGTAACTCTTGGATCTTCTTTAAACTCGAATAAATTTAAGATGTTATTTGTATATAATCTTAATGCTGCGAGCTCTCTCCCAAATCAGACCATCTTAAGAAAATCTTTATCTCGAGAGGATCTTTATTTAGTAGTATTGGACATGTTTTTAAACGAGACAACAAAGTTTGCAGATATCGTTATCCCCGCAAAATTTGATCTTGAGAGTAATGATTTTATAACGCCTTATTTTACTCCTGGAATATCGATAAATCAAGGTGGTCCGTGTCCATATTCGGATTGTTTATCAAATTTCGAGTTCTTTCAACTATTAGCAAAAAAATATGGATGGGAGGATAACAAACTTTTTCAAGAAACTCAAGAAGAGATTTTTGAAAAGTGCATTGAACTGCTCCCTACAGAGGTTCAACAAAGTTTAAAACTCAACGGATACTATATCCCGTTCAGAATTAATGATGTACTCTATGAAGATTTAAATTTTCCTACATTCAATGGAAAAATTCAAATTCAAAGTTCTGATTTAGAATTGTTTGACCCTAATTTAGATTTTCTCTTACACCGAAGACAAAACGAGTTTTATTTACTCTCACCGGCTCATAAATATTTCATTCACTCCCAAATGGGTGAAATTCATAAAGAATTCGAAAATGTTTTCGGTAAGATCTTTTTAAATCCCTATGATATTGAATTAATCAAACTAAAACCAAACGAGGAAGTATTAGTTTCTAACAAATACAGTGAAGCAAAATTTATTTTAGATCAAAACAATACTTTAAAACCAGGAACCGCTTTAATTTTTTCAGGATTACCTTTTGTAAACGCGGAATATGAGAATGTTAATTTTTTCACTCCAGAAAAACCCGAGGAATCAGAGCTTTCAGGAGCGTACTTCTCGGTGACTGTTAAAATATCTAAAATTTAAACCGTTAATGAGTCTAAAAAGAGAAGAAAAATTAAATAAAAAAACGAATTTTATAGATTTTTTAAGAAATTTGACATTTTTTCAGCGATTTTTGTAGCTGCGTAGACTTGAGTTTCTAATGTCTGAGCTCCAATATGAGGTGTAAGAATTAAGTTCCCTTCGCACTTAATCAACTCCGTGTCTTTTAAAGGTTCCTTTCTAAAAACATCTAAGGCGGCTCCACCGATTTCTTTATTTAACAAGGCATTTATTAAAGCTTTTTCCTCAACGAGCTTCCCTCTAGCAGTATTAATTAAAATTGAATCCTTTTTCATCAGTTTTAAAGTTGCTGTATTAATTGTATTCTCTGTTTGAGGTGTTGCAGGGAGATGTAAAGATACAATTTGTGCATCCTTGAGCAGATCATCAATAGAAGAATAAATCTTACATCCAATATTTTTAGCTTCTTCTACAGCTTCAGGGCCTCTACTGAATCTTGAATAGACTCCGACTTCCATTTCTAAAGCTACTGCTTTTTTTGCGAGTTGTTTTGCTATGTTCCCAAATCCTATTAATCCTAATTTCTTCCCTTTCAGGGTATAACCGAGATATTGCTTTTTGTTCCATTCTCCATTATGCATAGTTCGATCTGCATTCGAAATATGCCTAGCTAACGTAAACATTAAACCTAAAGCTAATTCTGCAACCGAAACGGACGGTGCTTGTGGTGTGTTTAAAACCTCAATATTTAATTCGGTTGCTTTTTCCCTATCCACATTATCTAATCCTACTCCAGCCCTACCAATAGCTTTAAGGTTTTTAGCGTGTTCTAATATATCTGCCGTTAACTTGGTTCGAGAACGTATGACAATCCCATCATAATTTCCAATTTCATTCTTAAGCTGCTCATTAGTTATCTCGAAGTTCGTAACAACCTCAAACCCATTATCCTTAAAAATTTTTATTCCTTCTTCTTGCAATTTATCGCTAATTAAAATTTTCATATGAATCACTATTTATGCTTTAAATCAGATTACTATTATTTTTAATATGATTATGTTTTAAGAACTTTTGTTTAATTAAATAGATATCCTTAATGATGCTAACCAACTGTTCAATTAAAAAAATTACAGAAAATAAGAATAAAAAAAGAATAGGTTAAAATTATTAATTTTACTAGCTCAATCTTAAATCAGATACGATATCAGTTAGAACTTTTAGCATTTCTTCAAGCTGTTTTAATGTAATTTCACCCATATGACCAATACGGAATGTTTTATTTTTCAAGTCTCCATATCCATTTACAATGCGATATCCCTTAGTTAACAGCGTTGATACCATTTTCGCAATATCAATGTTTAAGGAATTTTTCATTGTAGAAACAGTATCCGATTCATATCCTTTTTCTGGAAACATTTCAAAATTAACATCCCTTGCCCACATTCTTGTGCGCTTTCCTAATTGGATGTGTCTTTCAAATCTTTTTTCTAATCCTTCGTAGTTTAAGATATAATCTAATTGGGCCGCTAATGCTCTAATTTGAGGGATAGGAGGTGTTGTTGGTGTTTGATGCTTTTCGTTTCGTTTCACTAAATCAAGAAAGTCGAAGTAAAACCCTCTGTTTTTAACTTGAGGGACTTTTTCAATTGCTGCAGAGGATATCGAACACACAGCTAATCCTGGTGGTATAGTAAAAGCTTTTTGAACTGAAGCTAAACATACATCAATTCCTAATTTATCAACTTCAACCTTAATACCAGCCATAGATGAAGTTGCATCAACGCATACCAAAGCACCAGAATCTTTAATAACAGGAATAATCTCGTTAATTGGGTTATAAACTCCAGTAGAAGTTTCGTTTGCTTGAATGAAAACTACAGCGTATTTATCTTTATTTAATGCTTCTTGCGCGACTCCTGGAGTTATCGCTTTACCCCACTCTACACTTTCTTTTACTGATATTTTCCCGTTGCTAACTCCAATTTTGTACCAACGATCTCCAAACGCTCCAATCGAGAAAAATAGAGCTTTCTCATCATTTTTCACTAAGTTCCTTACACACGCTTCCATTAAGCCCGTCGCACTCGATGTAGAGATAAGAATTGTATTGGAAGTGTATAAAAGCTTCTTAATACCTTCTTCTACAAGTTGATGCATTTCTGCGTATGGTTTTGATCTATGTGTATCGTTTGGTTTTGCCATTTCAGCCAAAATTCTTTCTGGGATGTAAACAGGTCCAGGAGTAAATAATTTTATTTGAGAACCTTTTTCTTTATTGAAGTGAATTTCAGACATATTTTAACCAAATACCTTAAATTAGCTATTTTTTAAATTTTATATATTATGTATTAATAAAAGATTATGATATATTATTTATACTAAAACCTTAAGTCTATGATGGAAAATTCTTGAGATTTTACTTTATAGTTTAAATTTAATTCTCCTCTTGTGTGAGTAAAGGTGGTGAATCCATGATGAACCAAATAAGCTTTAAATTTTTAAAACTTGTGAGTGATAATCCATATTCACTCAAATATAAAGCCGCTCTTAATATCCCATTAAGCGTTAAAGCAGTCAATAGAGTGAAAAGATGAAATACATGATTTGTCTCCGCAAAAATAATGGCGATGACCGTAAAAGGTAAAGTGGTTGCACCGATTAGTACGTTTAAAAACCGAAAAAGTGGAGAATATACTTTAACAATTAACCCCTTTAATAATCCAGCAAGTCCTATAAGAAAAATGGGGATGCTTAAGAAATAAATAATATAGGTTGGACCTGTATGAGGTTTCATGAACATATAAATTAGAAGATAACTTGGGATAATGACACATGCTATTCCAAGTGATAAATTTAAAACTCTATGAATAAATTTTAATCTTCTACCAAAAATACCTTTAAATGATCTATATAATCCATACAATTGTAGACAAAATAAAGAATATACTCCAATTGACATAATAGCTAATAATCTAAGAAAAAAGGCTAGAAAAATTATAATTATTAACAGAAGTACAGATATTATATCATCAACAAGCAGTTTTTGTTTATTCATTAATGACCGAACACTCATAAGTAACCATCAATAATTTTATTGATAAATAACTTTATATTCTTTATTATTTAATTTATTAGGAGCTAAAAATATGACATTAATTTAAAAAATCTAAATTTTAAATAATTCTTTTGAAATAGAATGTTGTACCTACGCTAGGATTAAACGCCTTGATTCTACTTTTACTGATCGCATTAACCATTTTAATGAACTTTTCACCGCTACAATGAATAGGAAAGAGATAAAGAGTATTATTGAATATTTCTAGCGAATCTAAGTATTCTATCGTAATTTTAATCCTTTTATCAGATGCGCTTGCCATATGAAAACCCCCAATAATATGACTTATTGGTTTATCTGAATAACTTCTAACATAATCTAATGTATTCATTAAACCTGAATGACAGCATCCATTTAGCAAAACTATATTTTCCTCAAACTCTAAAATCAGACACTTATCATCTAAAATTTTATCAACTTTAACTGTTCCCTCTTGAAGCGAAAAGAAGTTATTAAAATCTTCTTCAATGTGATTTCTAGGAATTTCTCCGCTCACTATTATTTTAACTCCCTTGATATTAAGGATTTCATAATTTTCCTTTGTAAAGTGAATCTTACCCCCTAATTTCTTAATTTGATCTATGTTTATTGGCTCTTGATTTACAATTTTTAAGGATGAGAGCAGAGGTAAAAGGTCAGTTCTTTTTTTCCCCACTAAATCTTTATTCTTTAAGTTTCTAACCCGCTTAAAAAGTCTCTCGAACTTAGCACTCTCATGACAGATAATTGGTACTTTCTTATTCATTCGTTCCAATATCTTAATTAATCCCCCCGTGTGATCATAATGCCAATGCGACAATACTATGTAATCTACATCGTATAAGGGGTATCCTCGAATATCTAGATTATGTAAATAGGTAAGGTTTGTACCTCCGGTGTCAAACACTATTTTTTTTAATAATTTATCGTTATTAGGATTATCTAAATCTATAACACTGTAAACATTAATTAAAAATCCTAAACCATGTTCAGCTAGCGATTTTGTAGCAAATAATTTGTTTAATTCAATAAAATCCAAAAAATGATTTTCTCGAATATTTTGAAAAGGTATAACAAAATTATTTGTTAGTAAGTATATTTCGACTCTAATCATAATACTTCTTACAAAGATTAATAATGCTTATAAAAATAATATGATGTAATTTCCAACAATTATTAATCCGACCGCAACAATAAATCTTTTGCGGAATTTTTCTTTTAAAATCAATATAGACAATATTTGTTGAACCATTGGGGTATTAGCAGTAAATGTCGATGTTAAAACTAAACCATTTATTTCTGCTGCTTTATAAAATAAAGTATCTGCTAATCCTAAGGATAAAGCTCCAGCTATACCTACAAATATGAAATATTTGATGTTATTTCTATTAGCCTTAGTGAAACTAGCGTAAAAATCTTTTTGAAAAATACCAATGATTAAGAATAGTATAGCTCCAAAAAAAACCCTGATGAAATTCGTGGTAAAAACATCGTTCGAAACGATCCTCGCTTGGTTAAACGCTACTATGGAAAGCCCCCAAAGAAATGCTGCCCCAACAGCAAATAAAACTCCTAAAACTAGATTTTCTCCTTCCTTTTTTGATTGTTCAGAATGTTCTTTGTGATTACTCGGTTTATCCTTAGAGCTTAAGAAAAACACGCTAAGTAAAATCAAAAAACCTCCTAAAAGCACAGAAAGTTTTAATTCCTCTCCGAACAAGATAAAAGCAAAAGGATAAACAAATATTAAACTCAATTGAGTTAGGGGAAATGCTCGCGATACATCAATTTTTTCTAATGAGATGAAATATAACAAATCTCCGATTGTAACTGATAATCCGGAAATCAAGCACGCTACCAGATATTCACTTAAATATTGGGTATCCAACAAAAATATAGAAGAAAAAGAACCAAACAACAGAGAAAGAAGAAATGTGGAACAAGATACAAAGATTAATCGAAAAAGTAGACTTGGTTTTGATTCAATTTTACCCAAACTAAATTTATACACTAACGAAGCGATTCCCCATGTGAATAAGGCATCTAGCGTTAAAATATATCCAATTAATTCTGCCATTAACTTAAACTTATTAAATATCGCTTTAAAATTATTTTAAAATTTAAAATATTAAAAAAATGCCTCGAATTAAGAGTTAAACCTTACGATAAAGCAGATAAGCAGAGATTAGAGTAATCCAAATTGAAACTGCTAAAGCCATAATCCATTCAATTATCGGTATCCATGTCAATAGGAAAACTATTATTGTACCCGCTGTTATTAACGCTAAGTACGTGAAAAACCTTGAAAAATTCTTACTTTTATATATCAAAATACTAAAAATACTTAAATACACAATTGCGCTCAACCAACTTATTAAAGCAAAGGTTCCATGAAGTACGAAAATTACTATATTTGTTGAAGTTGGAAAAACACCAACCAAGGAGAAAAAGATGCAAGAATTAATTGCGAAAAAGCTCCCTACTTTGTGTTTTTTTTGATCATTGGTCTCTTTTCCAATGGCTTTTATCAAATATAAATAGAACAATAAAGCGAACATACCCGATAAGAATGTTCCAATATTAAAGTATATCCCTCCTGGACCTGTTCCCAAAGCACTTATCATGTGATTTAAGCTATATCCTTGGAAGAGCAAAATAGAAATAATATCTCCAGTTATGCCTATTATAGCTGATAGCAATCCATAAATTGGTGCTGGTATTAAATGATATGTTTTAAGTATAAATGTCTTTAATTGTCCCATGGTAACTTATTTTAATAAATATCAGAATCCCTTTAAACATTATTTCATCCCTATAAAAAAAAAAGAAAGAAGAAGAATTTAAGTTCTAGAAATATTCTTTATTCTGGAAATGGTGGATGAGGCACATACAATTCTGTTTTTTGCCATTCGATAATTGAATCTAGTTTTTTATCTAATTTTACCAATTCAGGGTCTAAGAAACCTTTTGTCATAGTTTTTTCCATTTTTGATAAGCTTTGCCACTCTCTTTCAATAATAATAACATTATTACCGTAAGCTCCAGATAGACTGCGGTATCGCTTTTTTGGAGGATAACCTAATTTATCCTCAACTTCATTGCATTTTTTATCAATCTCTTCTAATTCATCCCATTTACCATTAGCCACTCTCTGAATCAATCTCATAATGACTATTACCATTTAATTTCACCTCTTTATATGTATCACATTTTTGTATCGTTCCCAAAAATGTATATATGACTATTCTCGATCATTTATAAATTATTTTTAAAAAAAGATAAAAGAAAAAACTTTGATGTAACAAACGTTAGGGACTTAAGTTTGAATTTTCAAAAGCAATTCTTTCGAAGGCGGGCTATTAGATAAGAACATATTAATAATTTCCTCGCTTATCGATTCATCCGTCTCAGCTAATTCTAACATTTTAGAAAGGTTTTGACCCTCTTTTTCGAATAAAAATTCAACTATAGACACTTTCATCTTAAAATTTCTAATAATTTTCTTGATATTCGGATAGCGTTTATACTTCTTTAAGCTCTCATTCGAAACATCACCCTGATTCAAAGCATTACGAGCTATTTCACCTGCGGCATTTCCAGATACTATACTTGAATGAATTCCTTCTCCACTTATAGGTGAGACAAAACCAGCAGCATCTCCAATCATTAGCAAGTTATCTCCATATAAACATTTTTCCTTCACTCCTAATCCTGGAAGTGGGTAAGCCCCTTTCCAAATTTCTTTATAATGTGTTTTTGGAAAGAATTTCTTTATGAAAGGGTCATTTGTAAACTCTTGATATGCTTGATTTAAGTTTTTATTTAAATTTCCATCTAACCAAGTACCACAGCCAATGTTAAAACGGTTGTTATCAAGAGGGAATATCCAACCATATCCTTTATATTTTCTAAAAAAGAAAGATATAGAATCTTTATCTAAATTATTCTCCCCTTCCAATATAGCGCATTTTGCTAATCCAATTTCTTCAATTTGCCATTTATTCCTCAAACCTGTTTTAGGGGCTAACTTAGAGCTCATACCATCCGCAACTACTAGGATTTTTCCTAAATACTCTTTAGTTCCTTCTGGTGTTCTTGCTTTAATTCCGATTTTTCTTTTATCTTTAGTTATAAAATCGATAGCTAGATTCTTATCAAACAAATGAGCTCCTGCATCAATCGCGACATTTCTTATAAAGTTATCAAATTCTAAGCGATCCACATTTATAGAATAATTTCTAATGCCTTTCCAAGAATATTCTATTTTATGGTAGTCCCCGGAATAGATAGCTGTTCCCGTAATCGGATAAAAGTTTTCTTTTCGCATCTGAGGGTAATATCTAAAAATTCGCGAACTTACTGCCCCCCCACATGGTTTTCTCCAAGTTACATCTCTTTCAATAAGAGCGACTTCATAACCTTGCTCAGCAAGAACTTGAGCGCATCTAGAACCCGCGGGACCTGCTCCAGATATAACAACATCAAACATAAAAAATATCCTAATTTAATTGTAGTTAAATTAACAAAAACAACAAAAATAATTAATTTTCTTTTTCCTTATTTCAAACTATGACTATTAAAAATTCAATGAATATTGATTTTATAATTGTTGGAGCCGGACCAGCTGGTTTAACAGCAAGTATAATGGCGGCTAGAGAAGGATTTAAAGTAGTTGTTTTAGAAAAAGGAGAAGAAGCTGGACCAAAACCTCGTGGTGAAGGTATGGGATATTATTCTATTGTTGATGATCTTCTAGGAAAAGACTATTTGCCCTCTATAGGAATTAAATCCAATGGAGGTAGAGTTTGGCATTCTCCTGGAGATCTACAAATAACTACTACTTATCGCGAATATCCTCATTATTTTTTCGAATGGCGGAGGTTTATCGATAGATTCGTAGAAAGAGCAAACGAGCTAGGAGTTGAGATTATTCTAGAAAGTGAAGTTATAAAACCGATAGAAAAAAATGGATTGTGCGTTGGCGTTAGTTACAAGGATAAATCTGGCAATATTAGCGAAGTTCATGGAAAGACAATTATGGATTGTAGTGGATATTCCGGCGTAATTGGCAGATATTATGGAGTGCTTTACGACGAAGAAATCAACTGCCCTATAATTAAATGCTTAATTAGCGAAGCAAACATTAATATAAAGGAAACTCCCGATTTGAATTTCTTTTTTATTGGAAACGGCGATTTAGACTACGCGCCTAATTTCCCTCCGTGCGTTGCTTATATTTTTCCCTTAGAGGGTAAAAGAGTAGAAGTGGGTTTAATGTTAAGAATGGCGCAAGTACCTCAAATGAAAACGGTTAAAATCCCTAATAACGACGAAATTTTGAAGGTTTGGGGAAATTTGAAAAAATACTATCCTGGATTTAGTGAGTTCTTTAAAGGGGCTAAAATTGATTATGAAGAGGTAACTTGGCTTCCTAACGCTCGAATGGTAGAAAATATTGTCCCAATTCCAGGTGTAGTTCTTATTGGAGATAGCGCAGGTTTTGTGAACCCCTTTGGATCTTCAGGCTTATACTATTCCATGGAAATGGCAGATTTTTGGGTTAAAAACATAGCAAAGAAAATGAAAAATGAAGAAATACTTTGGAGCTCTGAAAACATTGAAGGCTTTAAGTCATCGTTCGAGAATTACGATGTATATAAAGAAGTGAAAGGATTGTATAATTTAATTGGGGCTTTTGAGTATAAAATTTTTAACCGATTGCGAACCGCCGAAAAGATCAATAAGAAATGGGATTATATTTCTTCTCTCCTGAAGCAAGCTTCTTAAATGATTACAATATTTAAAATGAAATATTAAATGCTGACGATGTTAATGAATGAAATTAATATAATTCCTAAACCAACCAACATGATTATCGGGGAAGGAAGTTTTAAAATTACCGAGCAGACTGTTATTGAATCAGATTCGAAATTAAGAGAAGTTGCCAAATATTTTAAAGATTTATTACTGCCTGCAACTGGTTTTAATTTGGTAATTACCGATCCTAAAACAGATTCAACTAAATCCAATATTATATACTTAAAGCTAAACGGAAAGTTAGATGTTTTAAGCGAAGAGGGATATTCTCTTAGGATAAATCAAGAAAGAATCGTGATATCGGCACCTAAAGCCATAGGAATTTTCTACGGAATTCAAACTATTCGTCAATTACTTCCGATAGAGGTAGAAGAGGTTGAAAAAAGAAAGAATATTGAGTGGATTATTCCTTCTATTGAGATTAAAGATTATCCTCGTTTTCCTTGGAGAGGGTACATGTTGGATGAAGGCAGACATTTTTTGGGAAAAGAAGCTGTAAAACATATTCTTAATTTAATGGCACTTTTCAAGATGAATGTGTTTCATTGGCATCTGACAGAGGATCAAGGGTGGAGAATTGAAATTAAGAAATATCCCCTTCTGACCGAAGTTGGATCAAAGAGAGCAAAAACCCAAATTGGCGGTTTTCTTAGTAAAAAAATGGATACCACCCCACATGAAGGGTATTATACTCAAGAAGAGATAAAAGAGATAATTTCTTATGCTGATAAACTTTTTATTAAAATTATTCCAGAAATTGATATTCCAGGTCATTCAAAAGCAGCCTTAGCTGCGTACCCTAAATTTAGCTGCACTGGAGGTCCGTTTCAAGTATCAACTACCTTTGGAATCAAGAAAGATGTTTTTTGTGTCGGTAAAGAAATAACTTTCGAATTCTTAAACAATGCTTTAGATGAGATTGTTCGTCTATTTCCATCTAATATTATTCATATAGGTGGAGACGAAGTTCCAAAGAAGAGATGGAAAAAATGTTCTGATTGCCAAGAAAGAATAAAAAGAGAAAATTTACAGAACGAAAAAGAACTTCAAAAATATTTTACTAATCGGATTAAAAAGTATTTATCCTCTCATGGTCGTAGAATTATGGGATGGAATCAAATTCTAAACGATAAATCAAGTAATGAAATCATTGCACAAAAATGGCTTTTTGGAAAAAAAATAATTAAGAACCATTTAATAAACGGAGGAAATGTAGTTTTCTCGCAATTTGGTAATATATATCTCGATTACTCTTATAAACGCACATCTTTAAGCAAAGCATATTACTATGAACCAGTTCCTAAAAAATTACATCAAGATTATCATAATAATATCTTAGGGATTGAGGCTCCAATGTGGACAGAATGGGTCAGGAATGTAAGAGAGTTAGACTGGCAAACCTTTCCACGCCTTATCGCAATTGCCGAGTCAAATTGGACCCCTAAAGAACAAAAAAACTATAAATCTTTTACGAACCGACTTGATTATCTTCTCAAACGATTAGATATCCTCGGAGTTAATTACGCTCAAAAACAGGAATATCAGCCCACTTTTATTAAAAAATTATTTGGTTTTTTAACGATATTTAAAGAACCGAAAAGAAGTTCTCTATACATAAAAAATGCTAAATAGATGATGAAACTGGAACAAAATGGGAGAGAGTATTTTGATTACAGAGAAAGGGTAGATGAGGCATTAGATATTAAATTTGAAGTCAATAACGAATATATCGTTAACAGTATTGCTTCAATAAGAATCACATTTACTTCCAAGAAAGAATATCCCCGTCGCACCCTTTTCAGATTTGTAATACCTTACGGATGGGAACTAATTAATTTCAACAACGATTTCTGTTCAATTAAATCATCCGTAAACGGTAAAGTTAAAACCACATATTCTAGTATAATGTTAGGATATCTCATAAACGAACCAATGAAACCCGGAGATTATATCCAGTTTAATTACAATAATACAGAATCTATAAATACCGCTGGTGATATGGCTTATATTGATAAAGTTTACTGTGCACTAGATATGAAACTACCTAAAGAGAAACTATTTTCAAGAATTGGAATTAAAAAAATTTCTATGATCTCAGGAAAGGCTAACTCCTTTTTAGTTAAAATCCCCACTCTTTATCACGAAAAACCTGTAGATATTGAAATAATTGCTTTAGATAATAACGGAAATAGGGATAATAACTTTAACGAGGAAGTTAATATTCGCGGAGATGAGTGTTTAGAGTATCCATACAACGCTAGATTAGAAAATGGGTATGTCAAAATTAAACAGAAATTGAAGTTTAAGAGTCCAAATCCAAGGACTTCAAAAATCACCACTTTAATGCAATACAATACAGGTTATACTCAATTTCCAGTGGCTCCCGAATTAAATTCAACTATAGGAAAATTATATGTTAGATTTAAGACTATTTCTGGAGCTTCAAATCCCATTGTTTGGGATGAAGACATAGAGAATGATGTATTTTGGGGAGATACTCATATTCACACTCGAGAATTTTCAGACGGTATTGGAACGGGAAGAGACGCGTTCCATTACGCAAAAAATGTTGTTTTGCACGATTTTGCCGCCTTAGGAGATCATTTAAACCAAAGGAATAATGAATTCATGGAGGGGCGCACAAATGTATCTTATCCATATAACCAAAAGGTTTGGAGTTCTTTAATAAATTTGTGTAAAGATTGGAGTAATGAGGATTTTGTAGCAATCCCGGGTTACGAGTGGTCTGGACGGAATTATTGTGTAACTCTTGCAACAAAAGAGCAAAGCCCTTATGAATCTATATCTGATAAAGTAATACTATTTCCTTTAGAAGCTGCAGAAGAAGCTCCCTTAGTTGATTATTATTCTGAGAATGGGTGCTTTCAACATCAATTATATAAGGCACTTAACGGGATAGAATGCGCCATAATTTCTCATACACCAGTTAGTTATGTAATGGGAACATCTTGGACCGAAGTTGACAATGAAATAGAAAAAGTGGTCGAAATTTATTCATCTCATGGCTCAAGCGAAGCTTTTTCTGGAAATTATAGACCTTTAGTGAATAATAAAAAAAAGGGGAGTGTAATTTGGGCATTAAACAATGGCTTTAAATTAGGTTTCATTGGTGGCGGAGATGATCACTACTCACATCCTGGATGTCCTATAAGGCAGCATGAAATGAAAAATTTAGTTCCAATTCTAAGATATCGACCAGGAATTGCAGCTATTTTTTCAGATAAATTAAGTTCAAAAAACTTGATTCAAAGCATTAATCAACGGAGTTGCTATGCTACTACGGGAGAAAGAATATGGATGAAAATTACGATAGAATCAGCTCTAATGGGGGAGGAAGTAGAGGTTTCAAAACCTCCTATAATAATTATAACTGTGTGTGGTACTGATAAGCTTGAAAGCGTAGAACTCATAAAGAATGGAGATGTCATCGCAATTAGGGTACCATCAAGCGATAGAATTAAGTTTGCCTTTGAAGATAAAACTCTAAATAAAGGAGATGCTGCTTACTACTACATCAGATCGACTCAATTTGACGGTGAAAGGGGATGGTCATCTCCAATTTGGGTAAATTATATTTAACATCAGATTGATTTCAATTTCCTCTAATAACTTCCCTGATTTCTCTGTATCCAATTATTTTTAAGTCAAGTTCTTTAATACATTCTTTGAGTTTGGGATCAATAAATGCTTGGTAATCAAGATCTCGAAATTTAGCTGAATCTGGGGCAATAGATTTTAATTCAGGGCTCATCTTTGCAGGGTGAAACAAAAAATGTGTTATTCCCGGTTTAAGATCCTTAAACATTTTACAATAATATTCTGTTTTATTAGGACTATCACCCATTGTCTCAGTAATTAAATTATCGATTATAGGAGTCCCTTTTTTCTCAAGATCAGCAAGTAGTTTTAAGTAAAAATCTGCAAGAGCTCCTAATCCTCTAGCTTCTATTTCGCTTCTCGTTACTCGGGGTAGAAATGCAGGAACATTAAACTCTCGGGCAATCTTCAAATAAGAAGGGAGAAATTTAGGTGCCATAACAGTACCCATATGAGTATCAATATGAGTGACATCAATACCGTTATCAATTGCCATCTGAACTTGCGTTCGCATTTCTACTTCTGCTGCTTGGGTACTTATACGACCAATCGCTTCCTCAGAAGTCCGCCACAAGGACCTCTCTGAGTCAAGTAAACCCGTTTTAGGATCCACACTACTCAACGCCCGCCATCTGTAAAGTTCGTATTCACTTGTAAGAGTAATATGTACACCAATATCATATGAGGGCTTTTTTTTACAAATTGATGCGGTTTCTAAAAACCAAGGAGCAGGGACTATAGCCGATCCACAGCTCGCGACATCAAAATCCAAACACTCAAAAGTAGCTACATTTGAGGCGTGAGAAAATCCTACATCGTCAATGTGTAAAATTACCACTTTATCTGTGGTTTCAAAACCAAGTTTTTCTATAAGTGGAGTTTTATTCATACTTTGAAATTAAAATTATTCACCGTTAATAAGATTTTTACAAATTGAAAATATGATCCTCCTTGAATAACTTTAAAGATGGCTTATTATAAAAATTATTTAAAATTAGGTAGATAATCCTTTTGTACCTCAATCATCTCTTCAAAAATAGCTTCAGCCATTTGAAAACTACCACAGTTCACATCCATAGCAAGACAGTCAATGGCTAAGTCCTTTGATTCTTGAAGAATAGCTTCAACACATAAATCCTGAATAGAGGCTTCTATTCGTAATATTGCAGCAATATTTTTTGGAATTTTCCCAAGTTTAACTCCACGGATACCTTCTTTATTAACTATTCCTGAACATTCAATTACTAAATCCCGAGGAAGATTTTTAATAATCTCATCGTTAGGAATATTAACAGCGATTTCATAAGAATTACTATCTTGGACTATTGCTTCAATAATGGGAATTGCTCTTTCTCCAGATGGTCCCCTCATTAACATACCCTTCTTGAGATATTTTCCTTTCTTTAAACGATTGTAATACCATTTTAATTGAGCATTTCCTGCCTTATTTTCCTGTTCCATTCTAGTAATCCAATCGGTTAAATCTTGAGCAGTTGTATAATGAGACCCAAATTGTAAATATTCACAAATATGATTGTCTCCAACATAGGGAAACCATCCAAACCTTTTATAAATCTCAAATGTAAGATCGGCGTAATGAAATCTGTGCCATTTATCTTTAAAGTAGGTCAGACAGTTTTTATTAAATATAGGGATTAAATCTTTTCCAGTTGTTATTTCCTTTAACCCCAATAAAAACGCGAAGTGATTAAGACCTCCAGTGATTATCTGTAAGTCTCCTACTTCTTTATCTATTATCTTTGGTAGATGATGTGGTGTCAATAAACCAATTTGGTGACAAAGACCAAACATTTTTAAACTAGGTACAGCCCTTTTCAAAGCTAAACATATGCGAGACACCGGATTTGAATAATTAATGAAAAAAGCTTTTGGGCATATTCTTTCTACATCTTTAGCAATCTTAATAATTTCAGGAATTTGGCGAGCACTATGGAAAAAACCTCCAGGACCCCCATTCTCACCCATCCTTTCTGTTGAGCCGTGGTTTCTGGGGATTGTGTTATCTTGCCATCGCAACTCAAATCTATCTCCATGTTCAGTTGAATTAATAACGAAATCTGCTCCTTTAAGGGCTTTTTCTCTATCAGGTGTACTTTCTATATTGAATTTTTCCCCTAATTTTTTATTATCTTCAGATAATACCTCATACATCATGTGTAGCTTTTCTGTATCTATGTCGACAAGCGAAATAGTAGAGCCTGCCAATACTTTACTTAAGTTCAAATCGACAAAAGTTGGTGGTCCAAAGGCGGCACTCCCAGCGCCAATTAACACAATTTTTTTATCCATATAATGTGTAATCTCTCGCAAAAATTAAACTCACTGAAACTGTAATCTACATTTTTGTCAGTTATGCTTAACTATTAATATTTTTATGTATTAACAAGAATTATGGGGAATCTCATAAATATTGGGATCGTAGGTTTTGGGCTTCACTCAATTGGCCTTATAGCTGAAATAGACAACCATCCATTACTAAAGGGGAGATCAAAATTAATTGCTGGTTTTGATCCAAATCCAGATGTTAAAGAAATGCTTAAAAAGAGGAAAGGAATTAAAACAGCAGAATCATATGAGGACCTATTAGATACTAAAGATCTTGACGCAATTATTATAACTAGTCCACCTCAGTATCATGCGGATCAAGCCGTTACTGCATTAGAGTCTGATCTACATGTTTTTTCAGAAATACCAATGGCTATTCGCGAGGAAGATATTAATCGGATTATTAACGCTGAAGACATATCCGGTAAAACATATCAACTTGGAGAAAATTATTGCTTTATTCCTGAGGTATTATATGCTGCTCACCTTGTATCGACGGGTAAACTTGGTGAACCCGTTTATGCTGAATCGGAATATCTTCACGATGTTACCTATCGATGGAGAGACAAGGGTTTTGGAGATGTTGACACACCTCGTGTCGATTCATGGTATCAATTGTTTGATCCAATGATGTATGCTCATTCGATTGGTCCTGCTCAAGTTGCACTTGGTGGACTGAAAAATCCAATGCCCTTTATTGAAGTTACGAGCTTTGCTAACGATATTGGAGGGTATCAAGGGGATCCGATATGCAAACCTGCAAAGGCTTTCCAAGTTGCGCTATTTCGAACAGAAACTACAGCTATCGCCAAGTGTGCTAACGCTTATATTTTTGCTCGAGAACCTTCTAGAATTTCAATTCAAGTAGTAGGTCGTATTGGTTCATATGAATGTTATCAAGCTGATAAACCTGGACGGTTGTTTATAGCTGATGGACATAAAATTAATAAAATCCAACATAGGAAGGGAAAAACTCAAATAATTGATCAAAAGATTCTAACTAATAAAATTCCTCAAATTGAAGGACTTTATTACGGTGGAGATATTCGAATTTTAGATGATTGGTTTACAGCAATAAAAAATAGAAAAAATCCTTCTCTACACGCGAGTGTAGCAGCTAATTTCTGTCTTTCGGGGATTCAAGCCTCTCGCTCTGCTCGTGATGGTGGAAAACCTAAAGAAATAAAAAATTACATAAATTAGAAAGTATTTTTTCTATTCTAACGATGGAATCTTTTTGAAGAGAGAATTAAAATCTCCTCTATTTTTAGAATATCCTTGGATTCTAAAAGTATAAGAATAATCCACATTACTCTTTAATTTATATTTTTTGTGAAGCCTAGCCATTGCTGGGATATCTCCACCAACTCCTTGTTGTTTGTAATCAATATTGAGAGTGATGAATTCCCGTTTAGGTAAATCGTAAGTATGATTAGCGTTTTCAAAATCTTCTAAAGAATATGGCCAGGCACTTATACTCAGATGCGTTCCTCCTATATCCGATACAAAAAGCCCTATATGTTCTTCGTTTGTTAACGCAGCCCACCTAACATCTGTTCTATTTCCATTTTCTTGTGGTCTTATATAGTTGTGAATTAAAACATCAACTTTTCCACTATATATACCTATAGCTCCACTTGTTTTGCGATCTAGCATTGTTTCATGTGGACCTCTACCAAACCAAGTTAGCTGATCAAAATTATTCGGAATTGTCACCTGCATACCAAAACGAGCCATATTTTTCGAAGGATTAATCGAACTTTTAATAACTATACTTCCATCTCCATAAATAGTATATATGATAGACATATCTTGTTCCGAATTATCAATAATAAATAATACAGACACTCTGATGACTTTAGGATTGATTCTCTTGATTACAATGCTTTTTACGATTCGATTTTTGCTTGTGTCCTTCCAACTAAAATCAAAACTGGGAACTGACTTGTCATCAAAATCAATCAAACCCAGATCGTTATCAGTGGGAGCTCTCCAAAAATTAGGGATTAATGGGGAATTCAATAGCTCTAAGCTCCTATAAGTATAAGCTTCTAAAGCACCTGTTTTTTTACCAATTCTTAGTTTAAATTCATACCCCTCAATTTTATAAGACTCTTCTGAATCATCAAATGCTATTTCCAGTAAATCTTCTACAGCATAACTTTCTTTTAGTGCATTAAATGGTACTAAGAATTGATCCCATGCAATAATATGACTTTCTTCTGCCCAAAGCACGCTATTTTTCAAATAAGAATTAATTTTAAGGTGGTATTCTGTATTCGCTTCCAGATTCAGCTTTTTAAATGGAATAAAGTATTCCTTTTGTTCTCCTGGTCCAATTTCTATATTATCTATTGTCCCGTTTTGAATGATATTTCCGTTCACAGCCAATTCCCAATTGAATTTAATGTTTTTTAAGGAAATGAAATCGAATTTATTATGGATTAAGATTTTTCCCTCTGTAAGATTTACAGGATTTATTTTAATATTTTGATAGACTTTTTTCACCTCGAATAACGCGGGATTAGGTTTGCGATCTGGCAATACTATACCATTTATGCAAAAATTACTATCATTTGGTTCATCTCCAAAATCCCCTCCATATGCCCAAAATTCTTCCCCGCTATCGGTTATTTTCCTTAATCCTTGATCTACAAAATCCCAAATAAACCCACCAATGGCGTTTGGATATTTTTCAAATACATCCATAAATTCTTGAAAATTTCCTAAGCTATTTCCCATTGCGTGAGCATATTCACATAATACATAGGGTCTTGGCCTTTCTATTTTAATACTCCTGCCTATTTGTCCTACAGTATTCTTCTTTAGATTTCGTTCAAAATATTTGGGTGATAGATACATATCGCTCATTATATCAACAATTTCTTGAGCATAATCTCCTTCATAATGAATAGGTCTTGTTGTATCAATTTTAAGCGCTTCTTTTTTCATGATTTTGAAATTTTCACCCATGCCGGCTTCATTACCCAGAGACCATATAATTATACTTGGGTGATTCTTATCACGCTCTACCATGCTCACCATTCGATCAACACACGCTTCTGTCCAATTTGGATCACTTTTAGGTATCTTATCCCATAGACCATGAGTTTCTAAATTACATTCATCCATAACATAAATGCCATATTGATCGCATAAATCGTACCATTTAGGGTGATTTGGATAATGACTTGTTCTAACGGCGTTAATATTATTTTTTTTCATTATTTCAATATCTTGAACCATTCTTTCGTAAGATATTGCACGCCCGTGGTCAGGATCGTGTTCATGTCTATTCACACCTTTCAAAATTATAGATTTACCATTAATAAGAAGGCTACCCTTTTCATTTATTTCAATCTTTCTAAAACCCATTTTACAATGTTCTACCTCAATACATTGGCCACTCGAATTCCTAAGTCTTAGAAATAAATCGTAAAGATAAGGAGTCTCTCCCGTCCATTTTTTTGGATCTACAATATTAGCCTTTAATTCAATAACACATTCCTCGTTCGACTTAACTGAAAATGATTCACTCATAAGAATCTCGGACCCAACATATTGGAGATCACAGTCTAATAACGAGATTTCTATTTTATTCTGTTTTAAATCATTCTTTCCAAAATTAAAGACTTTTACTTTAACCTTTAAGATAGAATGCTCATAATTTTCATCTAGCTCGTTTCGTACAAAAAAATCTCGAATATGGACTTTTGGAGTTGCATATAAATACACATCCCTAAAAATTCCACTAAATCTCCACATATCTTGATCTTCTAAATAAGAACCGTCTGACCATCTATAAACTTCAACAGCAAGAATATTATTATCAGTTTTTAAATATTTCGTAATATTAAACTCTGCTGGAGTCATACTCCCTTGACTGTATCCAACCTTTTTCCCGTTTATCCAGATGTAAAAAGCTGATTTAACACCAGCGAAGTGGATAAAAATTTCGCGTTCTTTCCAATTTGTCGGAATATTAAAATTTCTCCTGTATGAGCCTACTGGATTGTAATTATGATCAATTTTTGGTATATCTTGAGTGTTGATACTATAAGGATAATTGACATCTGTGTATATTGGTATTCCATATCCTCGCATTTGCCAGTTACTTGGGACATCAATTTCTTCCCAATTATCAACATTAAAATCTTCTTTATAAAATTGCACGGGTCTTTCTGAAGGTGCTTTTACCCAGTTGAACTTCCAGTTTCCATTAAGGGATTTAAAATATCGTGAATCTTCCCATTTTCCTAAGGCTTCTTCAATACTCTCAAATGGAATTAAAGTTGAGTGTGCTGGTTCTTTACCAATATTAAATATATTAGAATCTTCCCAATCTGGCATATCATTCGATTTTTCGTTCATTTTTCTAACTTTTTTAAATGAATTCTAGTTAAAATTATCTTCTATTATTTCTCAGTGAGGATGTAAGAGAACGTTAATATTTCACAATTTTTTAATTAAGATTATTTAATAAAGAGAAAATAATATGAATTATGAGAATAATTTATTTTGATATCGATACTCTTAGAGCTGACCATCTAGGATGTTACGGGTATCATCGCAACACTTCGCCGAACATTGATAAAATTGCAGAAGAAGGATCAATATTTACAAATTGTTACGCTTCAGATGCTCCTTGTTTACCCTCTAGAGCTTCCCTTTTTACTGGAAGATTTGGGATCCACACGGGAATAGTAGGTCACGGTGGTACTACGGCAGATATGCGATTAACTGGGAGAGAGCGAGGATTTGATGATAAATACCTGAAGAATAATTGGATTGGAATCCTTAGAAGAGCAAAATATTACACTGTATCAATCTCACCTTTTGCAGAAAGACATTCAGCATTTTGGTTTTGTTCGGGATGGAATGAAATGTACAATCCCGGTAAGGAAGGTCTTGAAATAGCTGATGATATATTACCCTACGCAAAGAAATGGCTGGAAGGCAACGGTGAGAAAGATAATTGGTTTTTACATATAAATTTTTGGGATCCGCACACGCCTTACAGGACCCATTTGTCGTACGAACCTTCCTTTGAAAATGATCCTCCTCCCTCCTGGATAACAGAAAAAATTATTAAGGAAATTAGAAATAGTGATGTTCCAGACTCAATACGCGATACTGGGGACTTTGATAAATTGAAACTTACTCAGTTCTTTAAAAGAATACAAAATATCCCCAAAATAGAAAACCTTGATGACTTCACCTCATGGATAAATGGATATGATGTTGAAATAAGATATGCTGACGATGCTGTAGGTAAAATCATAGAACAAATCAAATGTTTAGGGATCTATGACGATACTCTTATAATTATAAGTTCAGATCACGGTGAGAATCAGGGAGAATTGCAAGTCTTCGGAGATCACGCAACAGCTTGTCATATTGTTAATCGAATACCGATGATAGTAAAATGGCCGAAGAAAAAATGGAAGAAACAGTATAATTCTCTTCTTTATGCTTCAGATATTGCTGCTACTATAATTGAGGGGGTAAGGAAAGAAGTTCCTGAGTTTTGGGACGGGAAGAGTATATATAAAGAGATTGAAAATGGAGAGGAATTTGGAAGAAAATATCTCGTAATTAGCCAAAATGCTTGGACTTGTCAGCGTGCTGTAAGGTTTGGAAATTGGACTTTAATTCGAACATATCATCCTGGGTTAAGAAATTATCCAAAAATCATGCTCTACGATTTTGAAAAAGATTTCCATATGACCAATAATCTTGTAGGGAAGAGGCCAGATATTGTAGGAAAAGGTTTACAATTTCTGGATGAATGGTATGTACAGATGATGAAAACTTCTCCCTTTCCTAAAGACCCAATGTGGACCGTAATAGAAGAAGGAGGACCTTTTCATACAAGTGAAAGATTAAATACTTATATTAAAAGAACTAAACGATCGGATCGAGAAGAACTTATTAAATTTGTTCAAAAAAGAGATGAATTCGAAAAAATAAAGCTGCTATAAATAATAGGGTGACTAATTATGCCAAGCGAATTTACTCAAGATGTAATTAAAATAATACAAAATATTCCAGTTGGAAAAGTACTCACTTATGGCAAAATTGCAAAATTAGCTGGAAATCCAAGAGCTGCCAGACAAGTTTCTTGGTTGTTACATTCTTCAACAAAGAAATATAATTTACCTTGGCATCGCGTCATTAATTCAAAAGGAAAAATTGCCTTGAAATCTGAAGATGGTAAAGATTATCAAAAAATTTTGCTTGAGAAAGAAGGTATTAAATTTGTCGATAATAATAAGGTCGATCTTAAAAAATATTTATGGGATATTGATTCTATTGTAAATATTAAGGGAAATTTTAATTTATAAAAAATTAAAAAAAAAATTATTAAGATAAGAGACTTTTAATGAAATTATGAGAAAAGAAGATTTAGTAAAACCTTCAGAATCTGTTTTTTTGCGAGAATCTAGATTTATGAATGACGATAATTCTCAGATAAAGGAAGCTCGCACTTTAAAAACGGGCACTACTACAGTTGGATTAATATGTAAAGACGCAGTTATCTTAGGAACTGATAAACGAGCGTCCATGAGTTATTTTGTTGCTAGCAAAGTAGCTGAAAAACTGCATCGAATCCAAGAGCATTTGTACATGACGATAGCTGGTGGTGTCGCTGACGCTATGTATTTAGTTGATGTTTTACGAGCTGAAACTGCGTTATATCAATTGAAAGAAGAAAAACCCATCAAAATAGAAAGCGCTGGAAAATTGTTATCTAACATTCTATTCCAGAATAAAATGTATCCATTTCAGGTGGGTCTCATACTTGGAGGAGTGTCAGAAGAAGAAGGACCTGTTCTTTTGGACATTGGAGCCTATGGTTCAATTTTACCAGAAAAGTTTTGTGCGGTTGGTAGTGGTCAAAATTTTTCATATGGTGTTCTTGAAGCTAAATATAAAGATAATTTAACAATTAAAGAAGGAAAAGAGATTATTATTAAAGCTATTACCTCATCCATAATTCGAGACATGGCGAGTGGGAATGGAATAGATATTGCTGTTGTTAAAAAAGAAGGTCCAGCAGAAAAGGAATTCATTTCCATAAAGGAATAAATAATCTTCTCTTTTTACTCTACTCAATCCTTTATATATTCTCCTCTAAATATTTAAACTTTGCGTTAGTTCTATTACGATTTAGAAACCTTTAATAATAATACCATATCTTTAAAAATAAAAATTATATTATTTTAGATAGTAGAATTAACACTTTAAACAACTTAGAATAAACTTTTACTCGTTGCAAAAAATAAATTTATAATGGAACTTGGAGTCGCATCAAAATGACCTACAACATAATTGTGGACCTTTCGCACAAAGAATCCATCGAGGAATTTCCGGATTTTACCTTAGGGGATGACGATTTAGAAGTTGAATACATTGATAAGAATGAAGGGCCGATAGATTACGATTTACTTGAAGACTACGATATTCTTTTTATTGGTAATGTTCAACAAACCAAAGATGGTAAGGAAGACAAATTTACTAAAGACGAACTACTCGCAATTAAACGTTATGTTGGAGAAGGTGGAGGACTTTTCCTAACTACTGGTGAAGGAGGCGACAGAGATGTTCCAATGAAGATGGGTTCTATTAGAGTGTTATATAAAATGACGGGGGTTAAAAGATTTTGGAATGGGTTAATTCAAGAATCCCCATCGCATTTTTTAGTTAATAAACAAAATGTTCTTGTAACCGAGTTATTTAACCACCCAATAACTGAAGGGATTACGGAAGTAGTTCTACCTAACTGTACATTTCTTACTATTACGGAGGAAGATGTTGAAGATATTATTGTTACTTCAGAAAAAGCGGAGTTTAAATATTTTATTGACAACGATATAGGAGGAATTGGAACTGTTCCTGTTTGTGTCGTAAGTGAATTTTTCAGCGGAAGATGTGTCACTATTGGTTCATCAGATTGGCTGATTGAAGATGATTTTGGATTAGACGCTGGAGATAATATTAGTTTTCTTACCAATATTATTAAATGGCTTAGTTTTGAAACCTAACTCTTTTTCTCCTTTTTAAACAGAATATTAAGCATAATTAAGATTTACTCATACCGAAAACCATTATAAAAACTAAAGAATATATATTAATCATGGTTTTTAGAATTCTTCGAACAGACTCAGCTTTGGTTTGGAACAATAAAGAGCTTCGCAGACGATTTCTAAGGTATCGCGGTATTATTGATGATAAGGAAGTTGCGAGATATATTGTCGCTAAAAGCTTAAGTTGTGAATTCAATTCAAATGATACTATTGAAGACCTAGAAAAATTGCTAGAAGAGAAATCATTAGAATTTAATGAGTTGCTTAAAAATCCTATTCAAGACATTAAAAAAAGAAATATTGCTTCAAAAAACTATATCGATTTGGCTGAAGAAATAGCAATTAGATACCTCGAAGATTGTATTTTTTGCGAGAGGCAATGCTCGGTTAATCGAATTGATGGTGAAAAGGGTTTTTGCCTTATATCTAAAGACTCGTATATTTCTTCTGCTTTTCTCCATACAGGAGAGGAAGCACCATTAATCCCAAGTGGTACCATCTTTTTCCAAGGATGCAATTTTGGATGTGTTTTTTGCCAAAACTACGATATTTCTCAAAAGTGGAAGGAACGACGAAAAATCGAGGATATTGCTCAAAAAGTTGATGTAAAACAATTAGCAGCTCTTGCAAATAGATTAGTCGAGAAAGGTGCTATTAATATTAACTATGTAGGAGGGGATCCTATTCCAAACATTCACACTATTGTTGGTAGCTTACAATATCAAACATCGAATATTACTCAACTTTGGAATTCAAACTTCTATCTAACAGATAAATCCTTATCTCTTATAATAGATTTTATGGATTTCTGGTTACCTGATTTCAAGTATGGAAATAATGAATGTGGAAAAAAATACTCTGGAATTGACAAATATTTTGATGTTATTGCCAGAAATCATAAAAGAGTCCATGATGAGGGAAGTGGAGAAATAATAATACGGCATTTAATTATGCCTAATCACATTGAATGTTGTTCTAAACCAATATTAGACTATGTTGCTAAAGAACTTCCAAAAGCGGTTATGAATATAATGCAGCAGTACCATCCTGAATATTTTGCTCATAAATATAAAGAAATAAACAGAAGACCCTCAATGGAAGAAATACATGAAGTAAAGAATTATGCTGACGATTTAGGAATTTTGTACGAGCCAGTCTCCTAAATTTAGAAAAAATAATAAGTAATGAATAATTCCCAAATCATAGTAACTTACACTTAACTAACATAATTTTATGGTGTTAACAATGAATTTAGAAGAAGTAAAAGGACTTGGCAAAAAGCAAGAAGTTTTAATAGAAGCTGGGATTGATTCTGTTGAGAAATTAGCAAATGCGAATGTAGATGAATTAACACAACTTAAAGGTATTGGAAAGGCTACTGCTGAAAAGTTCGTAAGTAATGCTAAAGATTTATTGGGCATTTCAGGAGACAAAATTTCAGAAGGGAGTCAAGGTGAGGTTGATGAATCTTCTGAAGTCGAAGATGAAGAAAAAAGAAAACCAGAAGAAGCCGAGGAATTAGAAGAAAAGAAGAAGAAATTGGCTGGAAAAAAAATCGAAGAAGGCGATTTTGTCCTCTTGAAAATGACCGCGAGAACCCAAAAAGGAAAAATATTTAGGGTTTCTTCCGAGGAAGATGCGAAAAAAGCGGGGATTTATGAAGAAGAAAAGGCTAAACAAGGGTATTATACACCTGAATTTGTTATTGTGGGGAAACCTGGTTTTTTAAACGAAGGACTCACCGAAACATTAAAAGATATGAACTTTTTTGAAAAAAAATCTGTAAGGATTCCCTCTACAAAGGCATTTGGTAAAAGAGATCCTCAAAAAATCGAAAGAATAGGTATAGCAAAATTTAGAAAATTAAACGATGGGAAGAATCCCGAATATGGCCAGGATTTTACAAACAAAAAAGGTCAAAGAGGAGTAATTACTAATATCTTACAAGGGAAAGTAATTATCGATTACAATCACCCCTTAGCAGGGCAATCAATAGATTACAACCTTGAAATTGTTGATAAGATCGACGAGTTTAGTGAAAAAATCGAATATTTCATGATTTCGAAAGGAATTCCTAAAGAAAACTCTGCTGAGTTTATAATAAATCATGCAAAGGATAAAACTCTTGAAATTACTATCCCTAAAATGTTCTTGTTCCAAAACTTAACCTATTTAAAATTTGGTCTTGCAATGGATTTGCAAACCCACATGAGCGACGAAATAGAAGATGTTAAATTCATAGAAATTTACGAGAAAATGCCAATTCCACAAACACCTGCAGAATCCGTCATGCAAAAAGTAGAAGAGTATAATAAAGAGCATGATCACGAGCACGACCACGAGTCAGAAGAAAGTAAATAATGATCACTAACTTCAAATAAATTAAATTTACTTTATTTCCTTATTTCTTGATATTTTTTTAATATTAAATCAGTAATTTTCGAAACAGGATCTATCTTATGTTTCCAATTAGAAAATTCGGGAAAAGTACCTGCATCCACCACGTATAATTGGTTTGTTTTATTTTCCCTTACAATATCTAAATGGCCAAATAAGAGGTTATATTTTCCTTTCCATTTTCTCAAATAATCCTCGATTTCATCATCAGATTCTATTAGTTTCATTTCATCATGCTCATTTGATAAAGGCTTTTTTTCACAAATACAGAAATCATTCTCAATAAAATATGCTAAATAATGAGTTCCCTCGATATATTTTTCTAAGTAAAGAGGTTCCTCTATAATTGTATCAAAATCTTTAATTGTATTATAAACTCTAACTCCTTTACTTCCAGAACCAAAAATTGGTTTAGAAATAAGAGGGAAATGCGAGCTTTTTAATTGGGTTTTTAAAGTGTTGGGAGTCCCTATATATACAAAGGGAACTAAAAGTCCGGTTTTTTTTATAGCAAAGTACGATTCAATACGATCCTTATGTATATAACTGAGATTCGTATCTGGGATAACTGGAATTTTATTTGCTTCTAGAAAATAGCCCGCATAGAGATAAAGCATGTGTTTAGATTTTAATATATAAAAATCTCTTTCCAAGAGCGATTCATTAATACTTAAATTAGTAGCTGTAAAAATACTCACTTGATGTCCTTTGCTCTTAAAATAACTTTTCATCTTACCAGTGAAATTTCCAGTTCTTTTTGATAAAATACCTATTTTCATATTTTTATTTGTTCTCAAATCTTAGCTTGTTTTATTAAATAATCTCCTACTATTTTTGGACCATTTTTAATGTATTCAAAATTGGGTGAAGAATTGATATCTGTCAAATAAAAGAGACCCTTTTTTGATCTTAGAAAGTCCATCGAACTTATTTTTAATCCAATTGTTTCTGCAGCCTTGTAAGCAATTTCGGTTAATTCTTTATCTTTATCAATTTCCACCCTAGATTTCATTTTATCGGGATTTACCAAAACTGGTATTTGTTTGAAGTAAAAAATATCATCACCAATGATATACACCTTATACTCCCATTTACTTTTAACAAAATCTTGAAAATATACATGACTGTATTTAGGTTCTATGCCACTAGATTCATTAATAGCACGCATATCGCTAACCTTTAAGAAGCCTCCCTTTTTTAGAATTTGAGGACTAAAAGCATAGTTTTTTTGATCAATAATATTCTTCATAATATATTCCTTGTAAGGAGGTGAGATTCCTACGGGATTTAAAGTAAAATCAGGAACAGGGATACCAGCTTTTCTCAAAAAGACACTGTTTAAAAACCTATTAAAAGCGAGTGAAATACTCCTCGACGAGTTTATTACTGGAATATCTGTTTCTTGTTCAATTAATTTAATCAGATTTATTACTAAATCTCCTTTGGCTTTCACAAAAAATATATTTTCATCAAAGTCATAATCTGAGAAATCTAAAAAATAATCTTCTTCAATGTAGATTGATATGTCTGCGAGATTCTTACAATATTTTAAAAATTGGGTTGATTTTTTTTCTAAGTGATATTTATCAGTAATCAAACCAATTTTTATCAAAGCACACACCTTAAATTTAAGTAGCCGACGAAAATTGAATAAATTTTATTGATGATTAGTATAATTCTAAGTTTATTTAAAAGAATTGCTTGAATCAATCAATACATTTATATATTTTAATTTGTTTTTAA